>CAKONT010000008.1 GCA_934097255.1 uncultured Bacilli bacterium | reverse complement strand
TCACAATTAAATATTGCCCTAGCTAAATCTTTATCATTAAAAGCCCATAATTCTTCAATTGATCCTCCACCTCTACCAAGTATTATCGTATCTAAATCAAATTCATTGGCTTTTTTTATGTTTTTTACAATATCTTCTTTAGCATCAACGCCTTGTACTAAACACGGAAAAACAATCAAAGAAACATTTCGATAACGTCTATTAATAGTCGTTATAATATCCCTTATCGCTGCACCGGTTGTTGCTGTTATAATGCCAATTTTTTTTGGGAATTTTGGAATTTTCTTTTTAAACTCTTCTTTAAATAATCCTTCTTCACTTAATTTCTTTTTTAATTTTTCAAATTCTAAAGCAAGATTTCCTATTCCATCTTCCATCATTTCATTAACATAAATTTGATAATTACCATTTGCTTCATAAACACTTATTCGTCCACTTACTAAAACTTTCATTCCATCCTTTGGAGAAAAATTAAGTTTTATCGCACTATTTCTAAACATAAGAGCTGTTATCCTCGAATTTTCATCCTTTAAAGTAAAATATAAATGTCCCGATGAATGATTCTTAAAATTTGATATTTCTCCTTTTAAAAATACTGTATTTAAGTTCTCATCATTATCGATTGTATATTTTATATATTTATTAATTTGTGTAATTGTTAAATATTTGTCATCCATAACTTCAATACTCCTATGTACTAATTGTACCATAAAATATCATAATACAACAAAAAAACTGATAATTTATCAGTTATTCATTTACTTCAGTATGAAAAATTTTATCAAGCGTTGCATTAATCATTTTAGTAACGTTTTCATCACTGTATTTTTTACTAAGTTCAATTGCTTCGTTAATACAAACAATACTAGGTGTTTCAGTATAAAGCATTTCATAAATAGCAAGAGAAAGAATCGCTTTATCAACTTTACTAATTCGATCAATTGTCCAATTGTTTAAATACTTATTAGCTATTTCAAAAATCTTTTGCTCGTTTTCTTTTATATAAGTTATTGTATCAATAACAAAATCATTTTTTGTTTCCATGAATTCTTTGATCAAAGAATTTATTTCATACTTTTCATTAAAACTCTCAAAAATATAAGTTTGATATAATATTTTGATAATTATATCTCTTAATTCGCTACGATTCTTCACAAACATCACATCCCAATAAGAATTATATACGATTTTTTTTTGAAAGTAAATAAAAAAACCAAAGGTATGAACGATAAACCTGTATATATACAGGTGGGTATTTTTTGATTACCTTTAGGAGTCTTATTAATAAATAAGCATTCAACACAGATAACCTTACAAAAATTCCCTTATCTAGTTCTTGTAGGGTTTATACAAAATACATATCCTTTGGTAATTATATTATATCATATTAGAAAAATATTGCAATTGTTATTTACTTTTTTTAAATTACAATTTACGACATTTTGATAAAAGATTATAGTTTTATTCGTCGTAATAATCTAAAAAACTTTTATATTCACTATCTTTTTTATATCCTAAAACCTGATCTAAATTTATATTATTACTACTTCTTAAAATATTAATATCAGTATGTTTATATACTTTTCTCATATTTGAAATAAGTTCTTTTATTTCGTTTCTTTTTCCCAAATTTTTCTTTGTCACAGAACAAGCACAATCTAAAAAAGTTAAATTATTATATTTAGCAAAAGATATTATATCTTGCTCTTTAACATAATAAAGAGGTCTAATAAGTTCCATAGAAGAAAAATTCTTGCTTTTCAATTTAGGCATCATTGTTTTATATTCTCCAGCATAAAAAATATTTAATAAAATCGTTTCAATAACATCGTCAAAATGATGGCCTAAAGCAATTTTATTACAGCCCATTTCTTTTGCAAAGTAATAAAGATTACCCCTTCTTTTTCTAGCACATAAATAACATGGATTACTTTCATTTTTTATTTTGTTAAAAATATCTGTTTTAAAAATTTTAGCAGGAATATTTAATTTTTCTAAATTATTTTTTATTTGCTCTAAATTACTTTTAGCATATCCAGGATCCATAACTAGAAATTTTAAATCAAAATGATACTTGGAATGAATTTGTAACTCTTGCATACATTTAGCAAGTAAGAATGAATCTTTTCCTCCACTTATACAAACACAAATAGAGTCATTTTCTTCAATTAATTCAAAATCTTTTACTGCTCTAATAAATTTTTTATAAATCTTACCTCGATAAGTTTTTATTATACTTCTTTCAATATCTTTTAAATCCATTAATCAATAAATAGACTTAATCTATGGATTAAGTCTATTTGGTCCTCTAAAGATAAACATTGATTCTTTGACAGTATTTAAATTTAAAAGAAGTAACGTTATTCTATCGACTCCTAAAGCAAATCCACCATGTGGAGGACAACCATATTTAAAGAAATCTAAATAAAATTTAACATCATCATTAAGACCTTTTTCAAGAGCTTGGTTTTTAAGTATTTCATATCGATGTTCTCTTTGAGCACCGGTTGTTATTTCCATTCCTTTCCAAATAAGATCATATCCTTGAGGTATATCACATTTTCTCATATGATAAAATGCTCTTTTACTTTTATTAAAATCAGTCACAAAAATAAATTCACTATCAAACTCTTCCATGGCATATTTATACGTTAATTTTTCCGTTTCTGCATTCATATCACCTATATCTTCTGAAGGAATCTTATAGCCATATCTTTTCTCTAATTCCTTATAAAGATCTTGTAATTTAATTCTTGGAAAAGGAAGTTTAGGAATATGAACATCAACGTTAAATACTTCTTTTATTTTTTCTCCATATACTTCTTTAACTTTTAATAATCCTTCATATAAAAGTTTTTCTTCTAAATCCATAACATCAGTATAAGAATTAATATAACTAAACTCAACATCAAAAGATGTAAACTCAGTTGCATGACGATTAGTATTTGAATTTTCGGCACGGAAAACTGGTGCTATTTCAAATATTTTTTCAAATCCACTAGCCATTGCCATTTGTTTATAAAACTGAGGGCTCTGAGCTAAGTATGCTTTTTTATCAAAATATTTAACTTCAAATACTTCTGATCCACTTTCACTTGCAGTAGCAATAAATTTTGGAGTATGTATTTCCGTAAACTTATTATCAATTAAATATCTTCTCATACTATCAATAAATAAACTTTGGATTTGAAACATAAGTATATTTTTCTCATTTCTCAAATCTAAAAATCTATAATCTAATTTTGTATCCATTGAATAACTTGATTGTTCCTTATAATTAATAGGTAATTCTTCTAGACATTTACTTGTTTCAATTATACTTTTAGGAAGAACTTCCATTTTGTTTAATTTAACATTTTGATTCTCAACTAATTTTCCTATTACTGTAACAGTACTTTCAACATTTAAATTTGAAACTATTTCGTTTAACAATTCATTTTCTTTGTTTTTTTCAATTGTTACTTGTACTTTACCAGTTCTATCTTTTAAAATAAGGAATTGAACATATTGTAAATCTCTTATTTTATCAATAAATCCACATATTTCTACTTCTTCATTATAATAATTTTTTAATTCTTCTAAAGCTATATTTTTCATACTGCATCCTTCCTATTAATCATTTTCTTTGCAACAATCATCTTCACATGAGCAATCTTCGCAAGAACATTCTTCACATGAACACTCTAAACCTTCATTGCATCCGCAATCGCAAGTTTCATCGCATGAACATACTTTTTCCATATTATCTCCTCCTTTTTCTTTTTCTTCACTTAATATATTAACGATATAATCGAATAAATCTTTATTTAACACTTTAGTATCTTTTTTACTTATCATATCACGAACTGTAAAATAAGATTTTTCTTTTTCATCTTTTCCAATAATCAAAGCTAATCTTGCATTTAATTTGTCTGCTTGTTTTAAATTGTTATTTAAATTCTTATCTAAATAATCGATATCAGATTTAAATCCCATAAGTCTTAAAACGCCATTAATTGAAAAAGCATATTCTTTTTCTTTTTCACTAACTGGGATAACAAAAACATCTATTCCATTACTTAAATTAGTATATAAATTCTCAGCTTTTAAAGCTTGAATTAATCTTTCAATACCAATAGCAAACCCAACAGCAGGTGTTTTTGGACCATCTAATGAAGAAACTAAATTATTATATCTTCCTCCACCACATAATACATTTTGTGCTCCAAATTCTTTAATATCAGCCTCTATTTCAAAAACAGTGTGAGTATAATAATCAAGTCCCCTTACAATTTTAGTATCTATTTCATAATTTATTTGTAAAGCTTCTAAATATTTTAAAACATCTTCAAAATGTTTTCTACTTTCTTCGTTTAAATAATCAGTTGTTTTTGGAGCATTTTTTAATATTTCACTTTCTTTGTCTTCTTTACAATCTAATATTCTTAAAGGATTTTTTTCAAATCTTTCTTTACACAAATCACACAACGAATTTATTTTTGGTTTAAAATAATTTACTAAAGCATCGTGATACATCTTTCTTGATGTTTCGTCGCCTAAAGTATTTATTTTAACTTTAATTCCTTTTAATCCTAAAGATTCAAATAAAACAACACAAATACTTATCATTTCAGCATCAAGCATAGCACTACTGCTTCCAAATGCTTCACAACCAAATTGGAAAAACTCACGATATCTACCTTTTTGTGGTCTTTCATAACGATACATAGTTCCTAAATACCAAAACTTTTTTGGTAAGTTTTGAGCGTACATTTTATTTTCAATAAAAGAGCGGACAACTCCTGCTGTTCCTTCCGGACGAAGAGTTAGTGATCTTTCTCCTCTATCTTTAAAATCATACGTTTCTTTTGTTACAATATCAGTTGTTTCTCCAACACCTCTATGAAATAATGAACTATCCTCAAATAATGGTGTTTTAATATATTCATAATTATACGTATCCATAATATCTAATATATTATTTTCAATAGTTCTAAAAATCTTTCCATCAGAGCCAAATAAATCATACGTTCCTTTTGGTTTTGTTAACATACCATCCTCCTTTTTAGTAATATAATTTACATTATATATAATACTTTATTTTAACTTTTTTTTCAATTAAAAAAGAAGACAATTAATCTTCTTCTATTAATCGCCTTATTCTTATCAATACATCTTCTAAATCTTCTTCGTGCAACCTATCATATTCTTGTTGATGATCAATTTCATAATTAGAACGACTAATAATTAAATCATTAATTTTATCTATAACTTTAACAAATGTTGCTTTACAACCAATTAACGATGGATTAAATATATTGTCATTTCTTTTATTTGATATAACATTCTTAACAATTTTTAAATCCTTTATAATATCTGAAGTTTCATTGGTATAACCATATACTAATACATCACCTTCAATAAAATCTACAAAAGATTTAATACTACATTTCAAATCATTTCCATATGTAATAGAAAAACTATCTTCATTTAATACTTCTCTTACCATACCATCTTGATATAACAAATACTTCACATCATTAAACAAATTAATATTTTTTTCAACATATATATATTGTAAATCATTTCGATTAATAACAAACTTTTCTACTGTTTGCATATAACATCATTCCTTTTCATGTTGCACGCTTTATTATATAAAAAAACAAGTTATGTGTCAAATGAAATTAGAGTTTAAAAGAAAAAAATAGGTCTCATTACAAAGTTATCTTTTTCATAAAGAACAATATTTTTATTATTCTTAGTAAAAACAATTCTTTCTTCTTCAAATATATTATCTATCTTATTTCCGTTCATAATCTTTTTTTCTAATAGAGAAGGAATTTCTACCCTTTTATAATCTATATATTTATCTATATCAATAAAAAATAAATCGTCTTTAACATTTAATACATCTTTATTAGATACATCAAATAAATCTATATTAGTTCTTCTTAAATTACTCATTGTCATTGAAATATTACTTTTTTTACTTATGTCGTTTATCAAACTTCTAATATATGTTCCTTTTGAAACTAAAGTATCAAAAGTAATATAAAAATCATCGTCTTTTTTTATTAAAGAAATATTATCTATTGAAAATATTGAAACCTCTTTTTTAGGAAGGTTTTCTTTTAAAGAGATATTATTTCTTGCATATTCATATAACTTTTTACCATTTACTTTAACTGCTGAATAAATAGGGACCTCTTGTAAATAGCTTTTCTTAAAAGATAGAATTATATCTTTTAATTTTTCAAAATCTACTTCATTAATTTTTTCTTCTTCAATAAGATTTCCCGTTATATCATAAGTATCATACTTTTTTCCTAATAATATTTCTACTTCATACTTTTTTTTCTCATTAAAAAGAACTTGTGCCTTGGTATATTTACCTACACCAATTACTAAAAGACCCGTTGCAAGCGGATCTAATGTACCAAAATGCCCAACCTTTTTAGTATTTAATTTTTTAGATATTATATTAACAACATCACGGCTGGTATATCCTTTTTCTTTGTCAATTAAAATAATTCCATCCATACTAAGTCCTAACTTATTTTTTTCTTTCTAATTTCAAGAAAGTTTCTTCATCTTTATATACATTTATATGATTTCCTAAGCCTTTTACAAGTGGTTTAGAAGAAATATTATATCTTTTTTTTATTTCAGCTGTTATATTAACTCTTCTAACACAGTCAACTTTCAAATAACATATCGTTCTTTTTAATAATTCTTCGCTTTCTTCTTTTTTTATTTTGTATAAATCTGGACTTTTTTCTAAGTTATTATAAAAAATTAAATTATCTATATATTTACTATTATATATTTCTAGATAATCGCTGCTAGAAGGTGCAGTTAATAAAACTAATTCATCATTTTCTTCTGCAAATGTAAAAGTTGGTAGATACAACCTTCCCTTGTTATCTAAAGAAACAACTTTTTCACCAATAATATTTTTTTCTCCAAACATAAACAAAATCCCCCTTTTCTTACGCGCATAAATTATACCACAAAAAAAGAAAAAATGCAATCAAATTAAAAAAAGCGACCTTATTTATCACTTTCTTTAATTTCTTCAATTAATTTATCTATTTTGTTTCCATATTCAAAAGATGAATCATAATGAAAACTTATTTGAGGCATTTTTCTAATATCGATCCTTTTTGAAAGTTCCATTTCAATAAAATTAGATGCTTTATTTAAAGCCTTAATAACTTCATCAATTGAGTTATCGTTTAATACTCGAAAATAAACCTTCGCATAAGATAAATCATTTGTAACATCGCAACTTGTTAAGGTTACAAACTTTATAGTAGGATCTTTAACTTCTTCCATAAGAATGTAACTTATTTCTCTAACAAAATTGCTACCAATTTTTTCTGTTTTTATACTCATTATCTTTTTACCTCCACTAATTCATAGCAATTTATAATATCGTTTTCTTTAATATCGATAAAATTTTCTAAGGTAATACCACAGTCCATACCCTTTTTTACTTCATTAACTTTTTCTTTTTCTCTTTGAAGTGAAGCAATTTTTCCTTCATATACTACTATTCCATCGCGAATAAGTCTTGCTTTTTCGTTTTGTTTTATAACACCATCAATTACATGACTACCAGCTATATTACCTACTTTTGAAAACTTAAAGATTTGTCTTATTTCTGCATTTCCTAAGCTTTTTTCTTCATAGATTGGTTCAAGCATACCAACTATTGCTTGTTCTATTTCTTCAATTATTTTATAGATAACATTATGTAATCTAATCTCAACATTGTATTCTTTAGCATAATCTATTATTTTATTATTTGGTCTAACATTAAACCCATATATAATAGCATTTGATGCGTTAGCTAAAACAACATCACTTTCTGTTATTGCTCCTACTCCACTTCTTATAACAGAAACTTTAACACCTTCAACATTTATTTTAGAAAGAGAACTTTTAATCGCTTCTTCTGAACCTTTAACATCTGTTTTTAAAACAACGTTTATACTTTTAATGCCTTCTTGAACTTTATTAAACAAATCATCTAAACTCATACCATTACGATTAGTATTAGCTTCTTTGTGTCTTATAGTTCTTAAATCAGATATTCTTCTTGCTTCTTTTTCCGTTTCAAAAGCCATAAAATGATCGCCTGCTGTTGGTAATTCTGATAAACCTGTTATCTCAACTGGAGTACTTGGAAGGGCAAATGTTATATTTTCACCTAAATCATTTTTTAAAGTTCTAACCTTTCCATGAAAATTACCAACAACAATTGGATCGCCTATACGTAGTGTTCCATTTTGAATCAATAAACTACATACATTACCAATATTTTTATCTAATCTACTTTCAATTACTGTTCCTGTTGCATAACGATTTGGATTAGCTTTTAACTCTAACATGTCAGCAACAAGTAAAATATTGTCAAGTAAATCACTTATTCCCTCTTTAGTAACACAAGATATTTTATTATATAAAGTATCTCCTCCCCATGAATCCGGAGTAAGACCATATTCAGATAACTCTTGCATAACTCTATCTGGATTTGCCTCTTTTAAATCCATTTTATTTATAGCAACTATAATAGGAACGTTTGCTGCTTGAGCGTGATCTATTGCTTCTTTTGTTTGTGGTTTTACGCCATCTGTTGCGGAAACAATTAAAACAACAATATCTGTAACAGAAGCTCCTCTTGCACGCATTTGAGTAAACGCTTCATGTCCTGGAGTGTCAATAAATGTAATAGGTTTATCGTTTACTTTTACTTGATACGCTCCAATTGCTTGCGTTATTCCCCCAGCTTCACCTGATACAACATTCGTTTTTCTAATAACATCTAAAAGAGATGTTTTACCGTGATCAACATGACCCATAATAGTTACAATTGCTGGTCTTTGAACTAAATCTTTTTCATCATCGATTATCTCATATTCCTCAAAGTTAACAATATCTCTTGTTTCTTCTTTTTTTACTTCTTTATTATAATCTAAAGCAATAAGAAGTGCTGTATCGTAATCAATACTTTGATTAATATTTACAATAAGACCTAAATCAAATAATTTTTTTATTATTTCTTTTGGAGTAACAAATAAAGCTTCTGCTAAGTCCTTAACACTCATATCATTTTTATAAATTATTACATTAGATAAGTTTTCTTCGTTTTGTTTTAATTTTTCTTTATTTTTGTACATTTTTTTCTTATCTTTTAGATACTTATCATTCGCTTTAGATTTTGATTTCGATCCACTATCTTTTTTTTGCTTTGCTAAAACTTCTTTTGGTTTCATACTATCGTTTTTATCATCAATTCTTAACTTTCCGTATTCTTCCATAGCAAGAAATTCTTCTTCTTCAACATCTTTTTCTGTTTGTAATTTATCTATTTCTCCATCTAGTAAAATAATATCATCTTCATTTAAAATATCATTACCATTTGACACATTAATAGATAAATCATGACATAACTTTAATATAACTTTAATATCAAGGTTTACATCAAGTGCATATTCATTTACACTCATCATTATTATCACCTCACTATAATTTTTTTAACATTTCATCATATATTTCATCTCTTATAATTACATTTAACTGTTTTTCTAATATTTTACTTTGTTTTGCTTTTACTATTACTTCTTTATCTTTTTTCAAATACGCTCCACGTCCATTTTGCTTTCCATTTTTGCTATCATCTATTATTACATCGTTAGATGGTGTTCTAACAACTCTTATTAAATCTTTCTTATCAAAAACTTCTCTTGTGACTACACACATTCTTTTTGGAGTTTTTTGCTTTTTCATTATTCACCTATTTTAATACTTATGCCCATTTCTTTTGCTTGTTCACTATTTTTAACATCTATCTTATATTTTGTAAGTTTTGACGCAAGACGAACGTTTTGTCCTTTTTTACCTAGTGCCAAAGAAAAATCTTCACCATCAGCAATAGCTAATGCTTCTTGCTTTTTAGGATCTAAAATATAGGCTCTAACATTCTTAGCTGGACTTAATGCATTGGCAATAAATACTTCTTTATTGTCATCATACTTAATGATATCAAGTTTTTCTCCATTTAACTCTTTAATTATATTTGCTATTCTTCTTCCTTTTTCGCCAATACAACATCCAATAGGATCAATATTAGCATATTCTGAATATACAGCAACTTTACTTCTAAAACCAGGATCTCTTGCAACTGCATAAATCATAACAGTTCCATCCGCTAACTCAGGTATTTCAAGTTCAAAAAGTCTTTTAACAAAATTATAATGCTTTCTTGAAAGTAAAATGATTGTTCCCTTAGTATTGCTATCAACTTTAGTAACATAAGCTTTAACTGATGATCCCATTTCAATTTTTTCATCACCAATTAATTCATTTTTTGGCAAAATACCATTAGTTCTTCCTAAATTGATATAATAATTTCCCTCATCTTCAAGTTCAGCAATACCAGAAACAAGTTCCCCTTCTTTATCTTGAAACTCTTCAATTAAACTATTTCTTTCTGCCTCTTTTATTTTTTGAATTATAACTTGTTTGGCTGTACTTGCAGCAACACGACCAAAGTCTTTAGGCGTTACCTCAGTATCAATAGTATCTCCAACTTCAATTTCTGGTTTTATTTTTCTTGCATCCTCTAAAGATATTCTAACATCTTCTGGTAAAACATCTGTATTCTCTTCATCATCATCTTCATCATAAACATCTAATACAACTGTTTTATACGAATAAATTTTTATATCACCAGTTTCCCTATTTATTATAACTTTAGAATTTGGTTTACCATAGTTTTTCTTATAAGCACTCGCTAAAGCAAGTTCCATTGCATCAAATATAATATCTCTACTAATATGCTTTTCTTTTTCTAAATTATCAACAGCTCTTAAAAATTCTGCACTATTCATTTTGACTTCTTCCCTTCTCTTTAGATGATACATCTAAAACATATTTTTCTTTAATAAAATCATACTTATCAAGTATTGAAGAAATAACTTTTGACGCCTCAACAATTTTATCCATATCAATAGTTGAATCGTTATACAAAGTAATATATAAAGTGTTAGTTTTTCCTTTTTCATATCTTACTTCGTCAATAAAAAGATTAATTTCTTTTAAAGGCTCTGTAATTACATCTTCTATTTCTTTCATAAATACCCTCCTTTTTAATAAAAGAAAGTGGGAACACCCCACTTCATCTATATGTATTATATCATAATTTAGATAAATGTAAACTTTTTTATTATTAATTTTTAAAAGAAAATAGTTTTTTAAAAAAATTACAATTCGTGGTATAATTAAATACGTTAGAAAGGATGATATAATGAGTAAAAATTTCTTAAATTATCTAAAAACTACAATTGTTATATTACTATATTTAGGTTTTTCAATGTATATTGTAAAATTTCTTAAAATAATTGGAATTGATTATACAAGTCTTAAAATAAATTATAAGTTAACTATTTTAACAATATCAGATTTTCTTCTAATTATTGTATATTTTTTACTATATTACAAAGACTATAAAGAAAACTTAAAAGATTATAAAAAAAATTTCAAAAAATACTTTAAATTTGGACTAAAATATTGGCTTATTGGCTTATTCGTAATGATTTTTTCTAATATTATTATATCATTATATTTTCCATGTGGAAGCTCAAACGAAAATGGAATTCAATCGCTAATTAAGTTTTTTCCAATATATATGTTTATATCATCATCTATTTGTGCACCGATTATTGAAGAAACAATATTTAGAAAAAGTATAAGAGATATCGTAGAAAATGACATATTATATATTTTTTTATCAGGTTTTATTTTTGGATTTGTTCATACACTTTCTGGAAATTCTATCGATCAATTACTTTATATTATTCCATATGGTTTTATTGGCTCTTGTTTTGCATATATGTATTTTAAGACAAATAATATTTTTGTATCAATGACATTTCATTTTATTCATAATTTTATCGCAGTAATGATTTCTATAATCACTTATTATGGGGGAGCTTTATGAATACTAGAATAATAAAAAATGAGAAAAAAAGAAAGGAAATAGAAAAAAAGGAAAAGAAAAGGAAAAAAAAGGTTCACGGCAAAATAATTAAAAAAATATTTTTAGTTATTTTTCTTACTTTTTCTATTTGCCTTTTATATGCTAGATTTATCGAACCTAATATGCTTTTTGTAAACGAATACAAATTAGAATCAAAAACAATTGATAACGCATATCATGGTTTAAAAATAGTTCATTTTTCAGATCTGCATTATGGAAGTACAATAACTTCTAAAAATATTGATAAAATAATTAAAAAAATAAACGAATTAAAACCAGACTTAGTATTTTTTACTGGAGATTTAATTGAACAAGACTATAATGTATCAAATAAAGATATTGAAATTCTTACAAAAAGTTTAAAAAAGATAAATACAAACTTAGGAAAATATGCCATAATAGGTAATCACGACTATAATGAAAAAAACTTTAAAAACATACTAAATAACGCTGAGTTTAAAATATTAAATAACGATTATGATCTTATATACTATAAAAGTAATATTCCAATTAGCGTATATGGTATTGACGATTATTTATATGGAACTCCTAGTTTAGAAAAATATAATGATAACGAATTTTTAAGTAGCAGTTATAAAATACTTTTATTACATGAAGGAGACTATATAGAAAAAATAAAAGATAATTCTTTTTATAATTTTGATCTTATTTTAGGTGGACATTCTCATAATATGCAAGTTAGTATTCCTTTTGTTAAATCATTTTTCTTACCAGATGGGTGCCAAAATTATTATAGTTCATATTATAAAGTAAATAATAGTGATATTTATATTTCAAATGGGATAGGAACATCTACCTTAAAACTTAGATTTTTAAGTCCACCAAGTATTAATTTTTATAGAATAACAAAAATAGATAGTTTTAAAAAATTAACTATCTATTTTTTTTCCTATAAAATGCGCCTGTAAACATCTGTCCTATTTTCTTTTCTTCCCCTTGGCTTAGAGCTCTATTTGATGGATAATTCTCATTTTCATATGTGTCAATTGGATTAAAAATAATATTTTCTTCTTTTATATTTCTTTTTAGTAATTGTTTTTTTATCGCATACCTTAAATCAATATAATAATTATTATCGTCATCTTTTACTATTGCATCATTCCATATATCAGAATTTGTTGCCCATTTAGGATACCTATCATAAATGTAACTTTCTTTGCCAATACAAGGACCAACATATACCTTAATGTCTTCATCCAAAACTTTCTTTTCTTTTTGTAAAGCATCAACAACATTAACAGGTAAGTATCTATCTATATAACTACCACCACAATGAGCTATTGAAACTATTTCTTTATCTTTACTAAAAGCAACAATCGGTGGACAATCAGCTCCCGGAACACCAATTACTGTATCTTTCACATCACTTTTCATTACAAATATGTCACAAAATAGTTCCGTATCTACTAAATATTTATAATCCTTAAAAAGTTCTTCTACTAATTCGTTAGTAATGAGAATATGTTTACCATCCTCATGAATTGAACTTTTATTAACGCCCTTTTGTGCTACTTTTATAAGTCTTAACGGATCAAAATCATATTTTTTAGAAATATCAACTACTCTTTTATGATATTCTTTAACAATCATTTCATTAGTATATTCTTTTGGATAAAATTTTACTGAACTACTAAATGCTCCATCTGATAAATTAGTACTAAAAATTTTTAAATTATTCATTATTCTCTATATTCAAATTCAAAGTCTAATATTCTAACTTTGTCTCCTTGAACAGCTCCCATCTTCTCAAGTTCACTATCAATACCCATTCTTGAAAGCCTTTTAGCAAATCTTAAAATACTTTCATCAGTATTAAACTTGGTCATTCTAAATAATTTCTCAACTGTTTCGCCCGATATAACAAAAACATCTTTATCTTTTGTTATTGTAAATGGTATATCTTTCTTAAATGTATATAAAACATAATCTTCAAAATCTTCCTCATCTAATTTTTCTTGTGGAATTTTATCTAATAAATCTGCAATATATGTTAAAACTTTATCTAAACCTTTATCTTCTATCGCACTTACTTCAAATATTTTAATATCATCTTTTAATTTCTTCTTAAACTCGATCAAGTTTTTAGAAGAATTTTCCATATCCATTTTATTAGCAATAATAAAAGATTCTTTTTGTAACAATTTTTTATCAAAATCTTCCAACTCTTTTTTTATTGTTAAATAATCATCGTATGGATCTCTTCCCTCAAAAGATGACATATCAATTACATGCGCTATTATTCGCGTTCTTTCAATATGTTTTAAAAATTTGTCACCGAGACCTTCACCTAAAGATGCTCCTTCAATAAGTCCAGGCAAATCAGCAACGGTAAAACTTCTACCATCTAAAGATGTTGCAACTCCTAGGTTTGGATTTAAAGTAGTAAAGTGATATGCTGCAATTTTTGGCTTTGAACGTGATATCTTTGATAAGATGGTGCTTTTCCCAACACTTGGAAGCCCTACTAAACCAACATCAGCAAGTAATTTTAACTCAACTCTTAAATTTCTTTCTTCGCCTGGTTCTCCTTTTT
>CAKONT010000007.1 GCA_934097255.1 uncultured Bacilli bacterium | reverse complement strand
GATTGAAGAGTCTAAAAATAATTCATTAGAAAAATTATTATTTGGTCTTGGAATAAGACATTTTGGTAAAAAAAATGCTAAGATTGTTGCAGAAAATTATGTTACTATTGAAAATATTATGTCTTCTTCATTCGAAGAACTTGCAAATATAAAAGATATAGGACCTATCATGGCAAAATCGATTGTTCTTTATTTTAGCGACGATAATAACAAAAAGTTAATTAAAAAACTACAAGAACTAGGCGTTAATACTAAATACTTAGGTAAAAAAATAACTAAAAAAGAAGCATTTAATAATAAAAAATTTGTTATAACAGGAACATTATCTTTTATTTTAAGAGAAGAGTTAAAAGATATAATTACAAGTTTTGGTGGAAAATGCGTTGATTCCGTTAGCAAAAATACAGATGTTGTAATAGTTGGAGAAAATCCTGGTAGTAAGTATGAAAAAGCATTAGACTTAAATATTGAAATATGGGATGAAGAAAAAATAAAAGAAGAATTAAATAAAAATAATTAAAGACAAAACATTGTTTTGTCTTTTTTATTGTAAAATAAGATAAATTTTTATATAATTTAGTTATGATAGAAAAAATAGTAGTTAGTTAAATTTTATTTTTGAAGGAGTCAATAATTTATGAAAAATAAAAAAGGGTTTACGTTAATCGAAATAATCGTTGTTGTTTTATTAATTGCCATAGTTGTTGCTATAACAATTCCAAGTATTATAAATAAATTAGGAAATACAAAAGATAAAAAATATAATACGTATGTCGATTTAATAAAAGAAAATTTAAAAATGTATGCGATAGATAATAAAGAAGATTTATTAAACTATAATTATTTTTCACCGACTTTGAAAAATGAATTTTTAAAGTTAGACCAAATTGTAAAAATTGATGAAGATGTAACAAAAGATGGTTGTAGTATTGAAGGATTAGCTATAACTTTAAATGGTGAAGACGTAAAAGATTATAATTATTTTGCGTGTATTAAGTGTGCTAATAAAACATATGGAACTTGTGGTACAACAAAAGAAGATGATTATTATACTGATGAAAAAGGATGTAAATATTCTTTGACAACAAATGGCGTTACATATAATGGTAATTGGACAAAAGAAGATGTTTTATTAACTGTTTTATATGATGATAAAAAAGAAACTGTTACTTTTTCATCTGATACAGCTAAAGATACAGATTATAAAAGAAGTATATCTTTTGAAGATGAAGTATGTGAATTTGATCCCGATTTATTTGGCATTTCAATTCGAATAGACAAAACAAAACCAATATGTAAATTTGAAAATGAAGGAAAAGAAAAGATAACAAAGGGTGAAAAAACGACATATAAATTAACATGTTCTGATAATAATTTAACCGATAATTCTTTAAGTTCTAAAGACTTTACAGTAAATGGAAATAGTATAACAATAAGTAATATTAATAAATCAATAGTTAATAGCGAAGAAGTATATGAAATAGAAGTATCAGCAACAGATAATAGTGGGGAAAGTTCTATCACACTAAATCAAAATAAAATAAAAGATAAGGCATCTAATGGCAATGATGCTGTTTCATCAAATACTATAACAAATGTTTTTGATAATAGTGGTCCTTTATGTAATTTCTTAGATAATGATTCTGTAAAAACAATCCTAAACCAAGAAGAAGTAAATTATGTTTTGATGTGTAAAGATGATAATTTAAGTAATAATAGAAATGATTATACAATTACAGAAGATAATTTTTATTACGATAGTAAATGTGTTTCTATTCAAAAAATAGATATTTCTAAAGAAAATAATGCTTATAAATATAACATTTATTTAAAAGGAAGTACAAATTCTTGTGAAAATAGTACTTTGCAATTGAAAGAGGAAAGTGTATTCGATTATTATAAAAATGCTAATTCTAAAAGTGATATTTTGACGTATAACAATATATTAGATGAAGAAGGACCAGTATGTTATTTTGATAATAGTGTTAAACAAATATATAAAAATGAAGAAAAAACTTATGACTTAGTATGTGAAGATAAGAATATATTTGATGGTACACAGTTGACAAAAGATAATTTTCTAATTTCATCAACTTCTTTAGAAATATCTAATTTAGTAAAGGATACCGAAAAAAACGATTCTAAAAGTTATGTTTACAAAGTTACATTTAAAGGAAAAGATATAAAAAGTAGTGCAGATGTTAATATATCTTTTAATAAAGGATTAACAGATAACTATGGTAATGTTGGTTCAAAAACAATAAATGGAAATGCTAAAATAAAATTGATTTATGATAGTGATGGACCAGAAATAAGATTTGTATCTTCGTCAGTTAAATATGCTAAAAGTGATACTACTGTTTCGATTAATTTAAATGTATTAGAGTCAGGATCTGGAATTGATCCTACAACTTTAAAAAAAGATGATATAAAAATATTTGTAGGTTCAAATAAAGAAGAAGTATCATCTAGTCTTAAATATAATTCGTTTGATTCTGAAAACATGACTTATTCTTATACATTAACGCTAACTAATTTAAAAGGTGATGGTAATTTATCACTTAGTATCGATGAGGGTAAAATTACTGATATAGCAGGAAATGGTAATAAAGCAGTTAGTAATTTAGACGTTAACGTATTAGTTGACAATACTAAACCTATTATAAAATTAGATGGAAATCCAGATAAAGAAACGATTAATAAATCTGATGTTTTAGAGCTTACTTTGAAAGTAGAAGAAAAAGGAAGTGGACTTTTAAGTAATAAAATTGATTCTTCAAAGATAAAAGTGTTAATTGATGGTAAAGAAGATTTAAATATCAAAAAAGAAATAAACTATCAAAGTGACATAGAATCATTTATTTTAAAAATATCAAATACTTTAGAAGATGGTGACTTAACACTTTTAATTTCACAGGGGGCAATAAAAGATAATGCTTTAAACGAAAGTATTGAAACAAAAATAGATCCTAAAGTTAAGGTAAAAAATGATGTTGAAGGACCAGTATGTAGTTTTACTGGACCAAGTAAAGATAAAATATTAACAAATGAAGAAACAACATTTATCTTAACTTGTATAGATGAAAGTGAATTTGCTTCATCAGGCGATATAGATTTATCTTACTTTAATACAAAATCAACTGAAGAAGAAGCTGTTATTTTACTAAAAAGTGTAGAAAAATCTAAAATAACAAATGGATATAAATATACGATTACTGTAACAGGAAATGAAGTAGGGCAAGGAATAATTACATTATTAAATGGAACAATAAGTGATATATATGGCAATACTAATAAAAACAAAAATGCAAATGGAGAAGAAGAAGATTTAATTAGTGCTTATGTTAGTGTAGATGGAGTATTGTTAAAAGATATATTACTAGGAGATAATAATCAAAATGTTGTAACAAAAGGAGACGGATTATATAAAGAAGAATATACACCAAGTGAAGATTTGAAAAAAATATATCAAAATAATTTAAATAGTGATGGAAAACTTGCAACTTATTATTATAAAGGAGAAAATGTAAATAATTATGTAAGTTTTGCTGGATTTACATGGCGAGTTATAAGAATAAATGAAGGTGATAATTCAATTAGAATAATGTTAAATGATGACATAACAAATGGTACCGGTAGTAAATTTTCAAGTGAAAATTCTCTAAAATATTCTTATTATTCCACTAATGTAAATGATAATATAACAGATAGTGTATCAGAAGTTGTTACTTCTTGGTTTGAAAAACAAAAATTAGATGATTATTATCAAAGTGGTATTATAGTAGATAGTAAATTTTGTGAGCAGTTGAAATTAGAATCAGGTAGTGATACTTCTTCTTATAATCCAAGCTTTAAGTGTTTAACTGATACGAATGGATATTTTGAATACAAAAGTAAAGTAGGATTAATTACTCTTGACGAAGCACTTTATTCTGGAGCATTGTTTTATGATGGAAGTAATGATGGAAATTCTTTTTTGACAACTCTTTCTCCTGAAAATGGTTGTCAATATATTTGGACTATGAGTTCTAGTGGATTGCAAGATGATAAACCATCAAATTTTAGTATATATATAGTTGGTGGAAATTTAATGACATATAATAGCGATACATCTTATATTGGAATTCATCCTGTTATTTCTCTTTCTAAAGATGTTTTAGTTACAGATGATGGTGATGGTTCTTTAGAAAAGCCATTTATTGTAATAACAGAATAAGTTAAAAGGAAATGAAGTTCGTTTCCTTTTTTATTATTTATCTTACTTGTAGTTTATTTTAATTTTTGATAAAATTTTGTTATAAGATAGTGAGATGGTTAATATGAATGAAAAAAACACTTTTTATGTTTATGAAATTTCGTTAGGAAAGATATTTACTTTAGAAGGAACATATGAAAATAAAAAGTATAACGTAGTAAAAACAAGATCAATACTTAATAAAATAAAAGAAGAAGATATAGAAAAAATGATAAAGAAAGATAAAGATCTTCTTATTTTAGGTAAAAAGTCTAATTATTATATTAAAAATTATAAAAGAGTTGTAAATTCTTATCATTTAAGAAAATTAAAGAAAAAAATTAATAAGTTTTTAAGTGATGATTATGTTGTTATTATGTTAAAAAATGGAAAGAAATTAAGAATCCATAAGAAAAAGGTTGCAACATCTTTTGCTTTTTTAACATTTTTAGGAATAGGAGCGTCTATTATAAAAAAATCAAATACAGATATACCTAAAGAAAATCCAGATGTTAAAACCAGTATATCTTATGAAAATGATGATAATTCTTTAAATGAAGAAGAAACACTTGTTATCGAAGATACTAAAGAAGAACAAGAAGAAGTTACTTATGAAGATTCTAATGATTATTATTATATAGATTATGAAGATAAATCATCATCTGAAAAAGCTTTAAACGTTCGTTTAGAAACGGAAGATATTATGGAAAAGTATGAAGCAATGTATGGAATAGATAAAGATTTAATGATTGCAATTGCAACAAATGAAAATAGTTGTCATACGCCGGAAATAACAGGTTCTAGTGGTGTTGGTCAAATGCAGATAGAATATGGTGTTTGGAGTGGCGAAACAATAAGTGCTTATAATTTCTTGACAAACAGTTTTGATGAAATTTATATAAGTGATGAATTAATAACAAGTTTAGATGGAAATATAAAAATTGCTTTTGCTATTTTTCAAAATTATTTTTTTGAAGTAAAAAACATTCCTCTTGCGATTCAAATGTATAATATGGGTCCTGGAAATATTGAAGATGTTTTAGATTTTTGTAGTGAATCTACTGGTATAAAAAAGGAAGAACTTTTAAATGGAAATATGGCTTGGCTTGATTATACATATGTTTCTGGTGATCGTGATGGTGGGGGAGTTAGTGATTATTTAAAAAGGGTACTGTCATTTGCAGGAAGTGATGTTGATTTTACTTGTTTAGATCGTGATGGCAATCCTATAAATTGCAAGATTAGTAATAAACAACATAGTAAATCTAGTAGTAAAAATTTTTAAATATTTGTTTTGCACTAAAAAACTATGTGATATAATAATTCATAGTTAGATAGGTGAAGTTTTTAATGAATTACAGTTTTAAAATAAATGATTTTGAAGGACCACTTGATTTACTTTTACATCTTATAAAAAAGTCACAAATGGATATTTTAAATATTGAAATTGTGTCTTTAACAAATCAATACTTAGACTTTATAAATAATATGAATGAAAAAAATATTACAGTCGCATCCGAATATTTAATTCTTGCATCGGAGTTAATTTATTTAAAATCGAAATGTTTACTTCCAAATGAAAAAATAGAAGAAGATGAAGAATATATAGATGCTAAAGAAAAACTTGTTAGTAGATTATTAGAGTATGAGGAATATAAAAAAGTGTCTAAAACGTTTCAAAAGCTTGAAGAAAAAAGACAAGAAATATATACAAAGGTTCCAAGTAATTTAAAGCAATACCAAGAAAAAATAAAATTAGATGAAAATGTTTCTTTAGAAGATTTGGTAAAAGCATTTCAAAAATATTTGGAAAGAAAAAAATATATGGAACCTTTGACAACTAAAATAACAACTAAAGAAATAACTGTCGATGAAAGAGAAAAAACAATAAGAAAAATTTTACGTGAACGAAAAAAAGTTGAATTTATCGAATTATTTTCAAATTTTTCAAGAAAATATGTGGTAGTTACATTTTTAGCTATTCTTGAGATGGCTAAAAATAAAGAAGTTATAATTACACAAGAAAATAATTTTGATAAAATATACTGTGAGGTGGTTTAAAAGTGCTTGCAATACTTGAAGGATTATTATTTGTAGTCGGTGATGAGGGACTTAATATATCTGAGATTTGTAAAATACTTGAGATCGATGAATTAAGTGCTAAAAATTTAATTGAAAAATTAAAAGATGAATATCAAAGTAGTGATAGAGGAATTGAGATAAAAGATTTGGGTAATAAATATAAATTAACAACAAAAAAAGAGCATAAAGATTATTATAAAAAGTTAAGTGAGATATCTGATGTGAAAAAGTTATCTCAATCTGCACTTGAAACACTTGCTATTATTGCATACAACGAACCAATAACTCGTCTTGATGTTGATGAGTTAAGAGGAATAAACTCTTCACAAATGATTAGATCACTTATTGCTAAAGATTTAGTAAAAGAAGTTGGTAGATCAGATGGTATTGGTAAGCCAAAATTATATGGAATAACTAATACTTTTTTGGATTACTTTGGTTTATCAAGTAAAGATGAACTTCCAGAATTTAAAATAGAAGAAAATGATAACGAAGTCGAACTATATAAATCAAGGTATAAAGATGAAGAAATATTATAAAAAATTACATATTAATTAAAAAAATGATGAAAAATTCATAAAATGTGTTATAATTAATGTGTTTTATGCCTGTGTGATGGAATTGGTAGACGTGCTGGACTCAAAATCCAGTGGAGCAATCCGTGTGGGTTCGACTCCCACCACAGGCACCATAGGTAAATTTGCTCGAACTTATTCATTAGTTTCGAGAATAAATAGACAATCAATTCTAAATTAGGATTGGTTTTTTTCTTGTTTAGAAAAAAGTTTTCCAAAGAAAGGATTGGTTAAAATGGTAAATGTTATTAAACAAGAAGTTAAAATAGATGACTTGAAAAAAACACTGAATTATTGGAAAGGAAAGTTTGAAAAGCTAGTATCTTTCTTACACGATAAACTTCATAGTTGGTATGATAAAGATGACAAATATATTGATGTTGTTAATGATCTGTATAATGATAATGTTTTAGATGAAGATGATATTGAAGAATTAGATTTAAACAAAGAGAAAGATGATTATGAAAGATAATGAGTAATTATGTTAAAAGCAGCCAAAATATGGTATAATTTGCTTATTAGGAGGTTGTATTTATGGATTTAGAAAAAGAAATAAAAAAGATACAAGAACGAAATAAAAGAGTTGAATTAGATAAGGCATGGGAAATAAGTTGGACTAGAAAAATATGTATTATGATTTTAACTTATATAGTAGTCATTATATATTCCTATGTTATAAGCAAATATGATAATATATTCTTAAGTTCATTAGTACCAGTAATAGGTTTCACTTTGTCTACTTTATCATTAAAATTAGTTAGAAAGATTTGGGAAAATAATAATTAATAAAAGAAACTAATATAATGGCTATTGAATTATATAGACATAACGCATACGCTTATGAACAAATAAAAAAAAGTAACAAACAATATGTATTTTAGATGAACCCGAAAATCATTCTCATCCTTCTATGCTGCATATAACTGCTAACTTAATAAATAAGTTGAGTGAAACAAAAGAAGTATATATAGTAACACATTCTCCAGAAATTATTAAATATGTTAAATATTGATTTTAATAATTTGTATATTTTTAATGATGCAGAATATAAGGGATCAAAAAAAATAGATTTTAAAAAAGCAGTTGATTCTTTGTCGAAAGCTATTAATATTGAAAATTTATATTCTAATTCTAAAACATATTATGATGAAGAAAAACTAAAATCCAATATATTAGAGATTCATAAAAAAGAATTCATGAATGCACTTTTTTCTAAAAAATTTTATCAAAATTAGTAAAAATCATGGTATAACAGTTATAGAATTAAATAGTTTATTTATTGTGATGGTTTCGGACTATCTTACTTAACTAAAAGATTGGTATCTATGATAAATATTATCAAGAAAGAAATTGATGTAGAAGAATCGCTACAAATACTCTGACATTGGTGATATTGAAACAATATTGACAAATGCAGGTTATATAGAAAAATCAAAAACCAGCAACTTGTTAATTAAAATGTATTTTTTACAATATCAATAAATTATGCCATTATTAGTATGTAAGCAAGAAAACTTGCATATAATATAAAAGGGAAATACTTAACTTTTTGATGTTTAGTATTTGCCCTAAATAATTAGTTTAAGCACTCAGTCTTTTAATAGATTAAGTGCTATTTTTTATATATCTAATTATTAATAAAATAATAATTAGATAATGATTTTAAAATAATAAAAAGTATGATAAAGTTATATTGGTGATTTTAATGTATTTATATCATAAATTATTAAATAATAAAGAATATTTGGATACAGTAAAAAAAATAGAAAATATCAAGTTTATAACAGATAACAAATGGGATTGGGAACATGGATTAGGTCATTATAAACGTGTAGCTAAATACGTGAAAGATATTTTATTACAACTTGATGCTAATGAAAGAACAATCGATTTAGGAATGACTGCTGCACTGTTACATGATATTGGTTTAATAAGAAAGTCTAAAATTGATCATGCCATAGAAAGTAGTAAAATGTTTATTAATTTTCTTGATAAAAACGATATTACAAAAGATGAAGAAGAAATTTTAAGACAAGCTATTATGGATCATTCTAAAGGAAATAATATTAAATCGTTAGTAGGTTTAAGTTTAGTTTTGGCAGATAAATTAGATGTAACTTATCATAGAACTAAATATTCTAGTATCCAAGATATAATAAATAAAGAAATCCAAAAAATAAAAAAAGTTGACATAAATATTACAGAAAAAGAACTTATAGTGTGTTATATAACTACTTCTTCTTTTGATATTAATATCTTAAAAAATTGGCCCAAAGCAATTACTATTCCATATAAAATATCAAAATATTTAGATAAAAATTATATATTTATGATTAACAATGTCCAAATTGATATTTCAGATTTTATAAATTGAAAGCAAAATAAAAAATGGCTTGATTTTATAAAAAAAATTATGGTATAATCTTCTTGCATTTACTTTATGGCCTGTTGGTGAAGTGGTTAACACATAACCCTCTCAAGGTTACATACATGGGTTCAAATCCCATACAGGTCACCAAAAATATATATTAAATCCTTATAATTAAGGATTTTTATTTTGATGATATTGCTTTATATTGTTCATTATTATATAATTAATAAGAAAAGAAATGGAGGTCTTTTTATGACTTTTAAAGAATATGCAGACTTTTTACTTCCTAATATATCACACGATATAAACTATTACGAAGAAAAATATCCTAGTAGAAATTTAAACGATAATGCTCAGGTAACAAGATTTGCTCCAAGTCCTACTGGATTTGTTCATTTTGGCTCATTATTTACAGCTTTTGTTGCAAGTAAAGTAGCGAAACAAACAAATGGTGTGTTTTATTTAAGAATAGAAGATACGGATCAAAAAAGAACTGTTTTAAATGGTGTAAATGGCATTATAAAAGATTTAAAAGATTATGGAATAAGTATAGATGAAGGAATGACTTCAGAAAATACTGAAATAGGAGATTATGGTCCTTATATACAAAGTATGCGTAAAGAAATTTATCAAACTTATGCTCATTATTTAATAGAAAATAATCTTGCTTATCCATCATTTCAAACAGCAGAAGAACTTGAAAAAATAAAAGAAGAACAAGAATTAAACAAAGATAGAATAGGTTATTATGGTAGATGGGCACATGATAGAAATCTTACAAAAGAAGAAGTAGTTGAAAGGATAAAAAATGGTGAAAAATACATTATCAGGTTAAGATCAAATGGCAATTACAATAAAAAAATCATCTTAGATGATAAAATTCGTGGAAGAGTAGAGTTTCCTGAGAACGATTTAGATGTTGTTTTAATAAAGCAAGATGGACTACCAACATATCATTTTGCTCATGCAATAGATGATCATCTTATGCGTACAACAACTATAATAAGAGGAGATGAATGGTTATCATCTTTTCCAATCCATTATCAACTATTTCAAGTCTTAGGTTTTAAAATATTAAAATATGCTCATGTATCGCCAATTATGAAAATAGATAATGGAAATAAAAGAAAATTAAGTAAAAGAAAAGATAAAGAAGCAGCGGTTAGTTTTTATCACGAAAAAGGAATACCAACTGAAGCTGTAAAACTTTATATTATGACTGTTGCTAATTCTAATTTTGAAATGTGGTATGAACAAAATACTGATAAAACGATAGATGACTTTCAATTTGAGTTTAAAAAAATGTCTGCAAGTGGAGCTCTTTTTGACTTAGATAAGTTATACAATATTTCAAAAAATTATTTAAGTAGAATTTCAAAAGAAGAAGTTTTTAATGGACTTTTAAATTGGACAAGTGAATTTGATTTAGAATTTAATAAAATATTAATAGAAAATAAAGATTATGCGACAAATATATTAAATATAGAAAGATGTCAAAAAAAGCCTAGAAAAGATTATAGTTGTTATAGTGAAATAAAAGAGCAAATTTGGTATATGTTTGATTCTTTATGGGACAATAATAAAATTTTAGAATGGGACACAATAAAAGACATAGATGAAATAAAAAATATATTAAATACATATATCGAAAAATATTATGATGAAAAAGACGATAAAGACACATGGTTTAATAAGATGAAACTTATGTGTGAAGAATTAGGTTATGCGTCAAATATGAAAGATTATAAAGAAAATAAAGAGATGTATAAGGGTAGTGTTTCTGATATCTCAATGGTTATAAGAATTGCTTTAACATCTAAAAAAATGACTCCAGACTTATACGAAATAATGAAATTATTGAAAATAGAAAGAATAAAAGAAAGAATTAAAAATATAAAATAGGTACTTGTAAAAGCACCTATTTTTTTATATAATTAGTTTATATAATACGATGGAGAATGTGATAGTTATGAGAATAGAAAAAAAAAATAAAGTAAAAATTATTGCAATTATAGGAGCATTACTTTTATTTGTTGGTGTAAGTTATGCTTTATTAAATGTTATACTAGAGGGAACAAAAGAGCATACTATAAGTTCAAATAAAGTAACATTTTCTTATGAGGAACCAACTAATAATTTGGTAATTGAAAAAGCAAGTAGTATGACCGATGAAGAAGGAAAAAAACAAGATAATTTCTTTGAATTTAAAATAAGTGGAACAGTAGAAGAACAAAATGAAGTAATTGGTTATCAAATATATATAAAAGAAGAAACAACAACTGTTGGTTTAGATAATTTAAAAGTTAATTTAGTTAAAGTTTCGGATAATAAAGAAGAAGAAGTATTAGAACCGGTAAGTGTTAGTAGTTTAAGAAAAACTAAAGATAACGGAAGAGAAATAATAATTGATGCTTTAGATTTTCAAAATGAACTATCAAAAGAAGAAACATATAGATTAAGAGTATGGATAGATGAATATTATGATATGAGTAATGATATAACTCATACAAAAGAAGATAATAAACAAAATATAGTTTTAAATGGAAAAAGTATTAATTTTAAAGTTAATGTAAATACGATATATGACGATACAAAACCTGTTTGTAGCTTTAATGATATGGAAAATGTAACTTATAATAAAGATCAATATGTAACGTATGAATTAACTTGTACGGATGAAAGTGGTATAAAATTAAAAGATTTAACTGCTGATGATTTTACTTTATCAACTGGGCTTTCTTTTGCTGATGTTAAAAGAAATAGAATAGAAAATGGATTTATGTATCAAATTAGATTGCTTGTTACAGCATATACTAATCAAGTTGCAAATATTATTTTAAAATCCGGTGTAATAAGTGATAATATAATTAATACAAATGATAGTGTTACTTCACAAAATATTAATATAGTTAAAGGTTCTTATTTAGCACTTGACAATAATAAAGCAACTAAAAAGGGTACAGAAAGTGTTAAAGTAACTTATAATTCTAGTGTATTAGAAAGTATAACAAATCCAGAAAGAGTATATCAAATTAATAGATTTGATGATAATAAAACAGGTGCTACTATACAACAAACATCATCTTTAACGAGTGAATATACATTTTTAGGATGGACTAGCAATAGAGATTCAGGAAGTCAAGTAATTGATACGACAGGTGCATTTGTTGCTAGTGTTAGTGGATATACAGATGCAAATAGAAATTGGATTAAAGAAGGAGCATCTACTTTATATGCTAGTTGGAGTGGTGGAGAAATAACTTTACCAACAATTGCAAAAGAAGGATATGTATGTGATTGGAATACAAAAGAAGATGGAAAAGGAACGACTTATCAACAAGGAAAAGAAATTTCTCTTTCTTCTTCAATTGATACTTTGTATGCTAATTGTTCTGACAATGAAAAACCTGTATGTAAAATATTAGAAGGTCCAAGTCAAGATGTTATTTTCCAAAATGAAGAGGCAACTTATGTAATAGAATGTAGTGATACGTCAAAAGAAATTTTAAATAGTGATATAAGACAAAGTGACATTGAAGTGGTTGGAAATAGTATAGCGGTATCTAATATTGAAAAAGAAGAATTAAGTGATAGTTACAAATATACAGTAACAGTAAAAGGAACAAGAAGTAGTGGTTCTAGTACAATTAAATTAAAAGAAGGAGTAATTCAAGATAAATCTGGAAATAAAAATGATGCCACAGAAGAAAGTAACAAAATAACGACAAATGTTGATACTTCTGGTCCAGAATGTACAATAACAGGTCCAGAAAAAAGTACTATTTATCAAAATCAAACTACAACATATTCTATAAAATGTGTTGATACATCAAGTGATTTTTTAGATAGTGATATAGTAGTAAGTGATATAGATGTATCTGGAAATGCAATAACAATAACAAGTATATCAAAAGTAGAACTTGATTCTAAAAATGGTTATAATTATACAGTAACGGTAACAGCAAAAGATGCCGGTATTAGTACAATTAAACTAAAAAAAGATTCAGTAAGTGACAAGTATGGAAATACAAATGATGCAACAAAAGTAAGTGATGATATAACAACTAAAATAGATAATAATGGTCCTGTATGTTCGTGGTCTGGACCAGAAAACAATTCGTTAAACAGTGAAAAAACGGAAACAACATTTATATTATCATGTACAGATGCAAGTGAATTTAGTACAAGTGATATAGCAACAAGTGATGTTGAAGTAACAGGAAGTGCCGTAACGGTATCAAAAGTTTCTAAAACTGCTATAACAAGTGGTTATAAATATACAGTAACAGTAACAAGAACAACTGAAACAGGAGAAAGTACATTGGCATTAAAAGCAAATGTTTTATCTGATATAGTTGGCAATAAAAATGTTAAGTCAGATACAAGTAGTGTAGTAACAAATATAGGTCAAACTACTTGGGGGTATGATTCTACGGGTAGTGTTCAAACATTTACTGCTCCAGTAACTGGATATTACAATTTAGAGACTTGGGGAGCACAAGGCGGAAATGGAATGGGCAATGGTAGCATTTTAACAGGACATGCTGGATACGGAGGCTATGCAACAGGACAAATATATTTAACAAAAGGAACAACTCTTTATGTAGTTGTTGGTGGAAAAGGAACAGATGGTGTTTTAAAAGCTAATGCTTCTGGAGGATATAACGGTGGCGGAAGCGGAACATGGGATAATTCTGACGACGAAAGTGCCGGCGGCGGAGGCGGCGCAACCCACATTGCAACAACAAATAGAGGTGTTTTATCAAATTACTCAAATAATAAAAGCGATATTATATTAGTATCCGGCGGCGGCGGTGGTGCAAGTTGGAGTTATGCTACTGGATCCGGTGGCGGTTTCAAAGGAGGAATAGCATCAACGACTAATCAATCAGCAGTTAATCAAACTCAAGGTTATCAATTTGGACAGGGTCAAAATGCAACAGGAACAGGTGATAGTGACGGTGTCGGCGGTGGAGGCGGCGGTTATTATGGAGGTTACTCTAATAACGTTGCGGCTAAATCATCAGGTTCCGGTGGCTCAGGCTATATAGGAAATACATCACTTCTTAATAAGCATATGACATGTTATAACTGTACAACATCAACCGCGGCTTCTACTTTTACAAAAACTACAACTAATTATTCATCAACACCAACATCTGATTATGCAAAAGCAGGAGATGGATATGCAAAAATTGAATATATAGGAGATACATTACCTGGATATGATTACCCATATGATAATACTGTTCAAACATTTACTGCGCCAGTAACTGGATATTACAAATTAGAAACTTGGGGAGCACAAGGTGGACAAGTGACTAATTATTCATCAACTTTTAAAGCCGGGTATGGAGGATATTCAACGGGAGTTGTATACTTAACAAAAGGAACATCTTTATACATTCATACTGGTGGAGCAGGTGGAAGCGTTAATAATACAACAACAGCTGGTGTTGGAGGATATAACGGTGGCGGTTCAGGCGGAACTGGTCCAAATACTACATATGCCGGTGGAGGCGGCGGAGGCGGCGCAACACACATCGCAACAACAAGTAGAGGAGTTTTGGCAAATTACTCAAGTCATAAAGACGAAGTTCTAATTGTTGCAGGCGGCGGAGGCGGCGGTATTGGACATGGTAATACTAATTTCGTGGCCGGATCCGGTGGCGGTATTTCTGGAGTTCAGGGAGATAGTTGTTATTCTAAGAAAAGTTCAACATCTTGCACAACAGCTGTTGGACTCGGTGGAACGCAAACAACCGGTTATTCATTTGGATTAGGTCAAACTGGTCGTAATGGAAGCAGTAGCTACTCATATGGTGAATCCGGATCCGGTGGCGGCGGAGGCGGCTTCTACGGTGGATATTCATCAGCAGTAACGTCTTATGGTCTTTCAGCCGGCGGAGGCGGCTCAGGTTATATTGGAAATACATCACTTGTTAGTAAGCATATGACATGTTATAACTGTGAAACATCAATAAATATTTCTACATATACAACACCAACAACTAATTATTCATCAACACCAACAACTGACTATGCAAAGGAAGGAAATGGATATGCAAAAATCGAATATATTGGAAGCGAATTCAATGAATACGATTACGCATATACAGGTGATGTTCAAACATTTACTGCACCTAAAACTGGATATTACAAACTAGAAACTTGGGGAGCACAAGGTGGAAGTGTAACTTATTCTTCGACTTATTCCGGTGGATATGGAGGATATGCAACAGGACAAATATATTTAACAAAAGGAACAACTCTTTATGTAGTTGTTGGTGGAGCTGGCTCAGGAGGTACATCTGCTAACTTTAGCGGTGGATATAATGGTGGTGGTTCTACAAATGGAACAGCTAGCGATCATTACCATGCATCCGGTGGTGGTGCAACGCACATTGCAACAACAAACAGAGGTGTTTTGTCAAGTTACTCAAACAATGTAAGCGATCTTATATTAGTATCCGGTGGTGGCGGTGGTTCTTATGTTCATACTTCTGGTAGCCAATATTCAAGTATCGGTGGAGCCGGTGGCGGTATAAAAGGAAGAGATGCTTCTCTTTCAGGATCAAATGGAAAGCAAGGACTAGGAGGTTCTCAAACAGCAGGAGGAAAATATAATGGTTCATCTGAGACTTCAAGTACAGTATTTGGTAGTTTTGGAACAGGAGGAGTGCCAAGGGCATCTCATGGTTCCGGCGGAGGCGGTGGCTATTATGGTGGCGGTGCATCTTATGCAGGCAAAGACTCAAATGGTAATTCCGGCGGAGGCGGCGGTTCAGGTTATATAGGTAATGATTTACTAACTGAAAAACATATGACATGTTATAACTGTACAACATCAACAGAAGCTTCTACTCTTACAAAAACTACAACTAATTATTCATTAACTCCAACATCTGATTATGCAAAATCAGGAAATGGATTTGGAAAGATTTCGTTTATAGCAGAAAATATGGGTGCAAAGTGTACAGTATCTGGTCCATATAGTGATACTGCAATGTCTACTGGTATTTCATATATAAAAGCTGGAGAAAGTGTTTATTATAAACTTTCATGTACTCCTGGAACTGATGCAACTATTAAGACAAGTATGAGTACTACGACATTAAAAAGTAGCATTACTGCAACAGATGGTGCTAGTATAACTGATGTTACTGCACTTACAACTTCATCAAGTGAAAATACGTATAGAGTAACTATGCAAGGGGCAGCATCATCAACCGGTGCGGGAAATAAAACAATAACAATTCCAAGTGGTGTTATAACAGACACTAAAAATGCAACTAATGTAAGCTCTGAATCAGATGGAGTAACTGTTGTTTATTTATCACTTTCAAGTTCATCTACGAGTTTATCTGAACCTAGTAGTGGAACTATGT
>CAKONT010000006.1 GCA_934097255.1 uncultured Bacilli bacterium | reverse complement strand
GTATTTTGCTTCAAATGTACTTATTTTTTCTCCTGTTGAAGTGCTTCCTACTAATACGTTATTTCCTTCCGTCATTTGAATTCTTACATATTCATCTTTTAATGTTTCATCTTCTTCTATTTCTTTTAATCCAATGGCGTAATAGATTGTTGCATTTCCTTTTATTGTTGATTTTAATTTGAAGGTCATCTGACTTTCTTCTTTTGTATTACTTATTCCATCTAAGTCTGTTACTGGATACTGATTATCTATATTTATTTCTTTCGCATCCAGGTATTCTAGTTTTATTTGTCCGGTATCTATTACGTTTAGGGTTTGTCCTGTCCCACTATATGTATATAGGGCGTAACTTACTCCTACTATTAATAGTAATAATCCTACTACTATTAGAATAATCGTTTTCTTGGGAGTTAATTGTTTTTTATAACCCCCCCGACGCAAACTTTTGTTTTTTCTTCCATCTTTTTTTACTCCTTTTCTATTTTTTACACTTTCACTTTATCAAAAAAAGAATAGTTTTACAATAGTTTAACTATTCTTTTTTATTTTATTTTGTCAAACTTTACTTATTTTATTTCTTAGTTTAAATAGAGAATAACAATTAATTATACCTAAAATAGCAAGAAATAAATCTATCAAACTCCATATTGTAAGAGATGATATTACAGAACCTAGGTAAAGGAAAAATAATGTTATTATTTTTAATAAAAAGATTACGACTTTATTTTTAGTAAACAATTTTAACGTACTTTCTCCATAGTAATAACCTGTTACTATCGTTGAAAAAGCAAATAAAATTATAAGTATTAATAAAATTCCTTCTCCAAATTCTTGTAAATGATAATAAAAAGCATATTTAGATAATTCAATACCATTTAATATATTAAGATTTGTCCTAGGAATTAAATATATTATAATAGCAGTTATTGTTGTCACAACAAAATTTATAAAATATGTTACAAAAACACCAACATATCCTTGTTTTATCATATTATTATCATCTGTTGCACCCGATAAAATTGCTCCGCTTCCAATTCCTGATTCACATGCAAATAAAGATCTTTTTATACCGATATAAAAACTGGTTATAAAACCTGTTAATCCTTCTTTTAATGAAAAACAAGAAGACATAATATCTTTAAAAAATAATGGCATTTTATCTATATTTAAAATACTTATTAAAATTCCTATTATTATATACATTAAACTCATTATAGGAATTATTATATTAGAAATATTAGAAATAGCTTCTAAACCTTTAAAAATAAAGTATGCTGACAATAAAACTATTATTAATCCTATTATTTTTTTATCTATATAAAATATATTATTTGTTAAAACTGATATTGTATTTGTTTGAATACTTAAAAAACCTATTATATAAGTAATTATTAAAATAATTCCATAAATATATGACAAGTATTTTTTATTTAAACCATTTTTTATATAGTAAGATGGTCCACCTTTTTTTAATATCCCATCTTCTTCTTTATAAATAGTTGCAAAATAATTTTCTAAAAAACTATTCATGGCAAAAAAAATAGTTGTTATCCATATCCAAAAAATACTTCCAATTCCACCATAATATATAGCAAAAGATATCCCTGCAATAGATCCTACTCCAATTTTAGAACCTAACATCATAACTAAAGTATCCATAGTCGATATATTTTTTTTATCTTCTTTTGAAAATATTTCTTTTATCATTTTGATAATTTTTAATTGTGGAAAAGATAATTTTATTGAAAAATAAATAGCATTAAAAAGCATTATAACAATTAAAACAAACCACAAAACTTCTAATATTTTTTGCATATTGTTCACCTAAATAATTTTATGAATAAAAAAAATAAAATAACTTTAAAAATTATTTTATTTGTGATAAGTTTCATTATTTAATATTTTATAACTTCTATATATTTGCTCTAATAAAAGAACTCTAAACAATTGATGTGGAAAAGTAAGTCTTGAAAATGATATATATTTATTTGTAAGATCATAAATACTTTTATGAAGTCCAAGTGATGATCCAATTATAAATACTACATTATTATTATAAGTTATTTCCTTATCTATAAAAGAAGAAAAAGAAACACTATCATATTCTTTACCATTAATATCCATAATAACAAGATTATCACTTTTTTTAATATGTTTTAGTAATTCTTCTTTTTCTTTATTTAAACATTCTTTTTTATCTGTATCGACATAATCTTTTAATTCAATTATTTCTATTTTAGTATATTTTTTTATTCTTTTTAAATATTCTTCAATTGCCATATTAAAATAATCTTCTTTTATTTTGCCAAAACATATTATTTTTATCATTTTCAAACCTCTATTTCTTCAAGACTTTCTTCTTGTTTTGCAATATATATATTTTTTACCTTTTTATCTGCTTTTTTTAGTGCTTTTTCTAGTTCTTCAAAAGCTAATTCTTTAGTATTATTTTCTTCACTTAAATGTGCTAAAACAATATATCTTGTTTTGTCACCGGCTATTTTTCTTAAGTACTTAGATGCATCATGATTTGACAAATGACCTTTATCACTTAAAATTCTTTGTTGAAGAAAAAAAGGATACTTTCCATGTCTTAACATTTCTTCATCGTGATTACTTTCTAAAATATACATATCTTTGTTTTCAATAGAAGCTAAAATATCTTTTTTTATATATCCGGTATCTGTTATATATACAATTTCTTTATCTAATTCTTTTATACAAAAGCCAACACAATCGCTATCATGTGATAAATTAAAACAATTTATTGTAACACTATCTAGAATTAAATTTTTATCTATTGATTTTGTTGGAACAATTTCACTTTCTATTACTTCTTTATTGTTGGTATAAACTATTGGTTTAAATTCTTTATAAATTGATTTTAAACCTTTCGTATGGTCAGTATGGGCATGGGTAATAAATAAATAATCTATTTTTAGATTATCTACTCCTATTCTTTTTTTTAGTTCCTTAGCGGAAATTCCAGCATCAATTAATATATTTATGTTTTTAGTTTTAATTAATGTGGAATTTCCTTTAGAACCACTTGATAAGACTTTTACTATCATTTCTAATACAAGTTAAATGGATTAATGAAAGATCCATTATATCTAACTGCATAATGTAGATGACATCCAGTTGAATAACCGGTTGATCCCATTGACGCAATAAGTTCTCCCATCGATACTGCCTGACCAACGTTAACATAATATGACGTTAAATGAGCATACATCGTTGTAAATCCATTATTGTGGTCTACTTCAACGTAATATCCTAAACTATTATTCCACTCTGCGGTAATTACTGTTCCATCATTTGCTGCATAAACAGGAGTTCCACAATTAGATGCAATATCAATTCCTTCGTGCATTCTACCGTATCCTTCCCATGTTCTCCAACCAAATCCTTCAGATATATAAGTCGCAGAAGTTGGCCATACCCAGTATTCATTAGAACCAATAACTATATTTGCCCTTGTTCCTGTTTCAACAACTCTATCTATTTTTTCTTTTGTAACAACAAATGATACCTCTGAAACATTAGTAGTTGCTCCATTTTCTATTCTAACTTGTTGAGTAACTAATTTTTCTCCATCTACACCTTCTCTTGTTACACGACTATACCCAACGTATGTCGATGGATTTTCCTCTGTAATAGTATTATATTTAACAGTTTGGTACTCAACTTGATATAACTCTTCAACAACTGTTATAACTGGATTAATATAACCAATTGTTAGTTGTTGACCTTCGTAAAGAAGTGTTTGTTCATTTTTTAAGTCTTTGTTTATTATTAAAAGTTCACGGGCATTTAAACGATTATTATTTGCAATACTTTCAATAGTATCACCAAATTTTACTGTATAAACACTTTGATCTTCTGTTGTCTTAAATAATAAATATCTAGCAAGCGTCTTACTATCAGTAAATATTTTTTTATCAACAGGTATATGTGCTTTTTTTATTGTAACTTTTTCCTTAATATACACATTTAAAATATTTGTACCTTCTTCTAATTCACCAATTGGTTGTTGATTTTCGTCTAAATATGCTTGATATTTTTCTTCATCAATAAACGCAAGAACTGTACTATTGATTGCTTCTTCAAAAATATTTTTGTCAAGAACATATATTTTTGTTTCTTCTTCTTTTTCAATTACTTCTCCATCTTTATCTTCCCCATATCCAGATACTTTATTTCCTTTTATTGTAATAATATATCCATCTATTGTAAATGGTTCTTTATCCTTTATTTTTTCATAGACATTTGATGTATCTTCTATTTTTTTATTATAAGTTAATTCTTCTTTTATCTCTAAACCTTCTGGTATATATACTTTAGAAACATTATATTCATTTTTTAAATCTTGTTGTTCTTCGTCTATATATTTTTCAAATTTTGCTTTGTCATCAATTATTGCAACTGCTCTACCATCTAAATAAACACGATAAGCTTTTTTAGCTCCATAGTATTTATTTGAATCATCGTTTAATAAAACTAATAAAAAACTAAAAGCTAAGGAAATTAGTAAAATAAAAATATTTTTTATTTTTTTCACTCTACTCTCCCTCCTTTTCTTCTTTTTTATAATTTAAAAATGTTGCTGTATTTTTCTTAAATAATAACTCTGCCGTACCAATTTGACCATTACGGTTTTTTCTTACAATTATCTCTGTTTTACTTATATTGTTATCGTTTTTTGCTTCTTTGTTATAATAATCATCACGATAAATAAAAGCAACAACATCGGCATCTTGTTCTATTGAACCAGATTCTCTCAAATCACTTAAAACTGGTCTTTTATCTTCACGAAGTTCAACTGTTCTTGATAATTGTGCTAACGTAATTATTGGAATATCAAGTTCCAAAGCTAACGTTTTTAACGCTCGAGATATTTCCGCAACTTCTTGTTGACGATTTCCAGCATACTTACTTGTACTGCTAATAAGTGTTAAATAATCGATAAAAACAGCACCGAGATTACCATCCATACTTGCTATTCTACGACATTTAGCTTTTATATCACCTATTGTTATTCCTGCTGTATCATCTATATATATATTAGTATCAGAAAGCTCACTCATTGCCTCATTTACTCTTCTCCAATCATCGTTTAACAAATTACCATTTTGAATTTTATTACAGTCTATTTGTCCAATTGAAGATATCATTCTGCCAACTAATTGTTCAGCACGCATCTCAAGAGTAAATATAATAATTGATTTTTTAGATGAAATAGCTATATTAGTAGCAATATTTAAAGCAAAAGCTGTCTTTCCCATACTAGGTCTTGCTGCAACGATAATTAGTTCATTTTTGTGAAAACCACCGATAATTTTATCAATATCGAAATACCCAGTTGATAAACCACTAATTTTACCTTTGTTTTCTGCAAGTAATTCTAGTTTTTCTCTTACCGTTGTTAATACTTCTGGCATCGTCTTAAATTCAGACGATTTTCTATTTTTTATAATGTCTAATATTCTTGATTCAGACTGATCAAGAACTTCATTAACAGACATATCACTATTATAAGCAAGTGTTGCTATTTCTGTTGCTTCGTTTATTAAATTACGAAGAATAGCTTTTTCATAAACTATTTTTATATAAAATGATGCATTAGAAGCTGTCGGTGTTATATCTAGTATTTCAGTTAAATACTCTACACCACCAATTTCTTTTAATATATTTTTATTTTTTAAAGCTTCTGTTACAGTTGTTAAATCAATTGGAATATTTTTAGATGCCAATTCTTTTATGCAATCAAATATTTTAGCATGCTTATCTAAATAAAAATTACTTGCCTGCAACTCATCTATTGCTTCTTGTAATGCGTATTTTGATAAAAACATTGAGCCTATTACTGACTGTTCTGCTTCTATATTATTAGGTATTTCTTTTTTCATACCTTACCACCTCTTAAAAATTATGCTATTTTATAACTTGTACTTTAACTTCTGCATATATATTTTTGTATAAATTTATTTTAACATTGTGATAACCTAAACAACTAATTGGATTATCAATTATTATTTGATTTTTATTAATATCATATTTTTTATCCAATTCATCTTTTATTTGTTTAACACTAATACTTCCAAAAACTTTATCATCTTTTCCTGTTTTAACCTTAAAAGTTAACACTTCTTTTTCTAATTCCGATTTTAATTTATTTGCTTTTAAAATATTTTCTTTGTCTATTTTTTCTTCGTAATTTTTTTCTCTTTCTAATTTCTTCTCATTTTCAGTATTTTTAACAATAGCGTAACCATTTTTAATCAAAAAGTTATTTGCATAACCATCTTTTACTTCTTTTATTTCACCTTTTTTTCCTTGTCCTTTTAAATCTTTTACAAATATAACTTTCATCGATAATCCTCCTCAGTTTTTAATATTTTTATAAGATTTTCCTTTACAGTTTTGATACTTTTATCATTTATAACAGTTGCCCCTTCAAAATCATTACCACCACCGTTATATCTACTCATTAATTCACCAACATTTAAATTTCCAAGTGTCCTACCACTTATACCAACTTCATTTTTTGATAATCTGCCAATTACAAAAGACGATTCTATTTCATTAAATTGTAAAAGTGTCTCAGCTATTTTTGCTAAATCCTCACGTCTATACATAATATTATTTGCCCCACTTGCTAAAGCAATTTTTTTATCAATAATTACTACGTTACTTAACATTTTTTGCCTTAAAATAAACTCTTTTATATCTTGCTTTAATAAATATTGTACTTCAATTAAAGACGCATCTCTATTTACTAAATAATGAACATTATAAAAAGTTCTTGGACTAACTCTTAAAACAAAATTATTAGTATCTAAAACAATTCCTGAAAGAATTATAGTTGCATAATACTTATTTAATTTAACATTAAACATTCTTATAAGTTCCGTAATAATTTCTGATGTACTAGAAGTATTCGAATCTATATAGCAATAACAATTATCAATACTATCTATTCCCATGTTATGATGATCTATCACAATAACATCTGAAAAAATAGATAAATCTTTTATTGAAATTAAACTTTTTTTATTGGTGTCTACAACAATCAATAAATTTTTTTTCGATTTTTTAACTTCATCAGATCTAATAAAAGAAAGTTTTATATTTTCTAAAGCTTTAGCTATACTAGAAGAAAATTTTTGATCATCAATTATATAATATATTTTTCTATTTAGTTTTTCAGAAATTAAACCAATTCCTATCATCGCTGCTAAACAATCTAAATCAAGATTATTGTGACCCATCACATATATATTAGAATTTTTTTTAATCTCTTTAAACAAAATTTTTTTTAAATTCTTCAAATCCATGATATTTCCTCACTTGCATTATATTATACTATGTATAACTTAAAATGTAAATTAAGGATAATAAAATTCATGGATTTAATAAAAAAAATAAAAGTTTTTAACTTTTATTTAGTGAATGGTAATAAAGCAATCATACGTGCTCTTTTAATTTGTTCTGCTATATGTCTTTGATGCTTAGCGCATGCTCCTGTAACACGTCTTGGTAAAATTTTACCTTTGTCATTTGTATATTTTTTTAAAATATCAACATCTTTATAATCGATTGGTTTACCAGATGTACACATATAACAAACCTTTTTCTTTTTTCTATAAAATTCAGCCATAACTCTTTTCCTTTCTATTAGAATGGTAAGTCATCATCTTCAATTTTTATTTCTTCTCCAAAATCCTTAAATGGATCATTTTGAATATCTGTTGCTGGAATATCTTGATCAGCTGCAAAATCATATGGACTAATATTAGTAGAATTATTAGTGTTTGCCGCTCTTTCTTCACGACTTGATTTTGTCTCTAAAAATTGAACATTATCTGCAACAACCTCTGTAACATAACGCTTTTGACCATTTTGATCGTCATAACTTCTCGTTTGAATACGTCCATCAATTGCCACAAGACTACCTTGATTAATATAGTTTTTACAATTTTCTGCTTGTTTTCTCCAAACAACTATATTAATAAAATCAGCTTCTCTTTCTCCATTTGCATTTGCAAAATTACGATTTACTGCAATTGAAAAAGAACAAACTGCTATGTTTGATCCAGTATATCTAAGCTCCGGATCTCTTACTAATCTACCTATTAAAAAAACTTTATTCATTTTATTTCTCCTATTCTTCAACTTTGACAATTAAATGACGAATAACATTTTCATTAACGTTTGCTAAACGATTAATTTCAGCCATAACTTCAGTTGAAGCTTCAATAACATATAAAAAATAATATCCTTTTTTATGTTTATTGATTTCGTATGCTAAATCTTTTTGTCCCATGTCTTTTTCATCAATTATTTTTGCATCTGATTTAGTTATAATATTTTTCATTTCATTTGCAACATTTTTTATAGATGCCTCATCTAAACTTGGGTTAACGATAAACATAAATTCATATTTACGCATTCTTTCCACCTCCTTTTGGACTATTTGGCCTTTATAGGCAAGGAGTAATTTAATACTCGTTTTGTATTATAACAAAAAATCCTTTTTCTGTCCATCATTTTTTTATTTTTGCTTTTATCCCATCACTTTTTTTACAGCAATAATTGAAAATAAAGCAATAAGAAGAACAAGTGCTAATACTCCACCTATTATTAAAACAAGTGCACTTCCTTGATTTTGTAAATTATTATTTTTAAAAGTAAAACCTTTTTCTGTTTTTGCTCTTATCATAGTACTTGATAAACTACCATTACTACTAGAAGAAATATTTTCATTATCAAATGGCATATTAAATACTTTAGTTCTTCCTAAATTTTCTTCAAAAGACTTACTTTCATTTAAAACATTTTCTAATTTATTATCTAATATTTCATCAATGTTATCTAAAACATTTTGTTCTCCATAATTAAAATTATCTAAATCTTTCATGTTACATCATTTCCTTCTGATAAATATTTCCAACTATTTTTTGAAGTTTACCTATTAATTCTTGTTTATTTTGTTCCTCTTCATTTGGGAACAATTTGTCAACCTTCATTTTTATTTTTAATTTAACTACATTCTTAAATCTTTCATTATAATAATCATTAAACGAAAAATTATAATCTAATTTCTTAAAAATACGATCAAAATAATCATGTAACCAATTTGGTACATTTTTAATATATTCGTTATAATTTTCCAAAATATCTAAATCACTTACAATCGTTTTTTTATTATAATATCCTAAAATCATACTAGCAAAAGAAACCATTCTATTTTCGTAAGACTTTTTAGTACTAGATAAACTACTTACAATAGTACCGGGATTTGATCCAATCATTGTCTTATCTAAATCTTGCCAAAACAAACTATCTGGCAAAATGACTTTTCCTTTTTTATAATTAATCTTTATGTCATCTAAATTTAATCGCATTATTGGTCTTGGATCATTATTAATCTCATTTTCTACTTCTTTCATTAACAAACAAAAAGTTTTCGGTTTATTTAACCCATCAAGTTTAGTTAAATTATTAATATAATCTCTTAATGATAAAACATCACTTGTTATCGTTAAAGAATCATTATCTAACATATTAAATCACCTACTTCCAAGTCTTCCTATTATATATATTTAAATTATATCATAATTAAGCAAAATCTAACATACATTTTCTCAACTTTTTCTTTATTTTCATAATTCTATTGTCAACATTTTTTTTAGTAAGCCCTAAAAGATTAGCTATTTCCTCATAAGAAAACATATTAAATCTAAGTTCAAATACATTCGCATCTATAAAATCTAAACTATTTTTAAACTTAATAATATTATTTATGCAATCATTATCTGATACAAAAGAAAAAATATCAGAAGAAATCTCACTTCTATCTAATTCTTCGTCATTTTCATATATAATAGCTTGAGATAAAACTATATTTTTTGTATTCATATTTCTATTTAAAAAAGATAAAATTGCTCTTTTGATGCAAATAGTAGCAAAAGTATAAAATAAAACATTTTGACTTGAATCATATCCTTTTATTGCTTTAAATAACCCTATTCTTCCTTCTTGAAGCAAATCATCATAATCAATTTTTATATTTTGATAACAAAAAAAATAATGACTACATATTTTCTTTATTAAAGGTTCATACTTTTCAAACATTATATCTAATGCTATGTCACTTTCTTCCTTTATTAAATAAATAAGTTCAAAGTCATTATATTTTTTCATTATTACATCCCTCTTTGCCTTACAACTTCGTAAATAATAACCCCTGCTGCAACTGATGCATTTAGGCTATTTACTTTTCCATACATAGGGATTGAAACAACATAATCAGATGATTTTTCTGTAAGTTTTGACACTCCATTTCCTTCGTTTCCTATTATTATTAAAGAACTTCCTTTATAATCAACACTCGTATAATTTATTCCATTCATATTAGTTGACGTTACCCAAAATCCTTTATCTTTTAGATATTTTATCGTCTGATTTAAATTAGTAACCATACATATTTTCATGTTAATAGCTGCCCCTGAGCTTGTTTTCATTACTGTTGAGTTAACGCTTACACTCCTATCTTTAGGAATAATTATTCCATCAACCCCCGCCGCTTCACAAGTTCTAATTATTGCTCCAAAGTTATGAGTATCTTCTAAATGATCTAGCATAACAATAAAACCATTTTCTTTTATTATATCGTCTACGTCACAATACTCAAATTCACCTACGTCAATAATTATACCTTGATGATTACCTTTTGCAAGTTCATCTAATTCACTTTTTAATAAAAAATTTGGTCTAATTTTTTTATTTTCAATCAAAGAAATTAAACTTTTATCACTAAAATTTCTCTCTAAATATACTTTTTTTACTTTTTTATCACTTTTTAAATATTCACAACAGCTATTTTTACCATAAATAATCATATTAAACACCAAACCTACTACATGCTAGTAATAATTTCCACCAAATCCTCTATCTTTCCATAATTATTATTTAAATAATAATATCCAAACAAAGCTTCAAGAGCCGTTGCATGTTTATAAGTTAATACATCACAACTTTTTGGCTTAGAGTGAATCTTAGAATTTCTAGCATTTTTTATTACTTCTAATTCCTCTTCATTAAAAATGTTTTTATCTAAAAGTTTTTTCAAATATGATGCTTGACTTTCTGCACTAACATACTTTATCGCTTCATTTTGCATGTCATTTACCTTAACTAATCCTTTATTTATCAAATACTTTCTTATCTCAAGCTCATATATAGCATCACCTAAATATGCAAATGCAACCGAATTTACCGTAATAACTTCCATCTTTCCTCCTTATATTATTTCGTACGTTGTACCTTCTTTAGTATCAACTAATTTTACTTTTTCTTCTAAAAGCTTTGCTCTTATTTCATCTGCTAACTTATAATTTTTTTCTTGTTTTGCTTTATTTCGTTCTTCTATTTTCTTTTTTATATACTCTTCATCTAAAGAAACTAATACTTTGTCCTCTTTTAATAAATTAAGATCTAAAACAGTGTCAAATAATTCAACCAATTTTCTTTTAGTAGTATCATTAGTATCACTTTTTAAAACATCATATAAAACCGAAATAGCAGACGACGTATTTAAATCATCTTCAATATATGATTTAAACATTTCATTATATTTATCAAAAATATCTTGATCAACTTTTTCATTATTTTTTAGTTGAAGACATCTGTTTTTTAACTTTTTATAAGCGTTAGCCATATTATCCAAAATATCAAAATCAAACAAAATTTGCTTTCTATAATGTGACTGTAAACACATAAAACGATACGCTAAAGGATCATATCCTTTTTCTTTAAGTAAACTAACTGTCAAAAAATCTCCATTTGATTTGCTCATCTTACCAGATTGATCGTTTAAATGCTCTACATGGAACCATAAATTACACCATTTATGTCCAAAATACGCTTCACTTTGAGCAATTTCATTTGTATGATGTGGAAATATATTGTCAACACCACCGCAATGAATGTCTAAATATTCTCCAAGATAATCTTTGCTAATACAAGAACATTCAATATGCCATCCAGGATATCCATATCCCCAAGGAGAATCCCATTTTAACTCTTGATCTTGAAATTTTGATTTTGTAAACCATAAAACAAAGTCGTTTTGATTTCGTTTATTGTCATCTTTTGATACACCTTCACGAACCCCCACAACCATTTCATCTTCTTTGTGATTTGTCAAAACATAATAGTCATCTAACTTAGAAGTATCAAAATAAACATTCTCTCCTGATTTATAAGCATAACCTTTATCAAGCAAAACACTAATCATTTCTATATAACTATCAATCATATTAGTAGCATTTATTACTGTTTCAGGTTTTGTAATATTTAAATCCTTACAATCGGCAAAAAAAACATCCGTATAAAATTTAGCAATTTCCATAACTGTTTTATGTTCTCTTTTTGCACCCTTTAACATTTTATCTTCACCAGTATCAGAATCACTTGTTAAATGTCCAACGTCTGTAATATTCATAACTCTTTTAACATTATAACCAAGATACTTTAACGTCTTTTCTAAAATATCTTCTGCAATATAAGTTCTCAAATTACCAATGTGTGCATAATGGTATACCGTTGGTCCACAAGTATACATCGTAACATAATCTTTATTATTAAAAATTACTTCTTCAACTTTTTTTGTTAACGTATTGTATAATTTCATAAATGCCTCCTTTGTTTATTTTATCAAATCACAACAATTAAGTCTAGTACACTTCAATAATTTTTACGTGCAAATATAACGAAAATTAAAAAAGTCACATTATTTTATGCAACTTTTTCCTTTAAAACATTAATTTTAATACTGGTTTTTCCTTCAATTAAAGAATCAATAACCTTTTTTTCTATATAATTAGATAATACTTTGTCTATACGTCTTGCACCATATTGTTCATACTCACATAAATCAACTATCTTTTCAAGACTTTCCTTTGATAAACTAAAACTAATTCCACGAAGCTTATAACAATTTCTTATTTCTTTTATCTTATTATTTATTATTTTTATAATTGTATCTTTTGTCATATTATTAAATAATATAACATCAGAAATACGATTATAAAAACTACTACCAAAAAAATTTACTAACTCTTGTTTTTTTAGGTTTTTAGTATCGTTACAAAATCCTATTTCTTGATAATTTGCTGTAAGATTTGAAGTCATAATAATAATAGTATTATCAAAGAAAACAACATTTCCTTTAGAATCTTTTGCCTTTCCATAATCTAATATTTGTAAAAATAAATTAATTACATTTTTAGATGCTTTTTCTATTTCATCAAGTAAAATAACTGAATAAGGTTTATCCTTTATTTCTTCAAATACGTTTTTATTATCTGAATATCCGACATATCCAGGAGGAGAACCAATTATTTTACTTATCGAATGAGATTCTTTATATTCACTCATATCAAGTCTAATAAAATTATCTATCCCATACATCTTTTCAGCATAAATTTTAGCAAGAAGTGTTTTACCTACTCCAGAATTGCCAACAAATAAAAATGAATAAGGTACACCTTTTTTGTTTAAACCATATCTTATTTTCTTTGTTGCTTCAAAAAGTTTATTAATTGCTTCTTCTTGTCCATAAATATTATCATTTAAATACTTTTTCAAAAACTTGATGTTACTAATACTTGTTTCATCAAAAACAGGAATTTTACTTTTTTCTTCGATAACTTTTTTTACATCTTTAAGTGTTACACTTTTATATGACAGCCTTTCCACTTCTTTTATATTTATTTCGTTAACATATGATTCTAACTGTTTTTCTTCCTTTTTTAAATTATATGCTCTGCTAAAATCATTACTCATTATTGCTTGATCTTTTCTTTTTTTAACATCGTTAAGCTTAGATGTCAATTCTTCTAATTTATCATCATATATGCATTTACTATTAGCAACTTTAGAACAAACTTCATCTAAAATATCAATTGCTTTATCTGGCATTTTACGATCATAAATATATTTACTTGATAGTTCTACAATTGAATTTATTATCCTATCGCTTAACTTTACTTTATGATAGCCTTCATATATTGGCGTTAGTTTAGTAAGAATTCTTTTTGTGTCTTCTAGCGTTGGCTCTTTAACATCAATTAGTTGAAAACGTCTATCTAATGCTTTATCTTCTTTTATATATGTTTTATATTCTTCTGTTGTTGTTGCACCGATTATTTTAATTTTCCCTCTTGCAAGAGCAGGTTTTAATATATTTGACGCATCTATTGCTCCCTCAGCTCCACCGGCTCCAACTAATGTATGGATTTCATCAATAAAAATAATTATTTCTTTATCTTGTTCTAGTTCCTTTATAATCTTACCTAATCTTTCTTCAAATTCACCACGATATTTAGTTCCCGCAACCAAACTTGACATTGAAACTGAAATAATTTTTTTATTTTGTAAACTTTTTATTTTGCCTTCAGTAATACGTCTTGCTAATTCTTCAACAATAGCTGTTTTACCTACTCCAGCATCACCAATTAATAATGGATTGTTTTTAGTCCTTCTTGTCAATATTTCAACAACCCTATTTATCTCTTTTTCCCTTCCAATAACAGGATCTATCTCGTTATTTTTACATTTATCATTTAAACATATTCCAAAACTATCTATTAATAATTTTGTTTTTTTACTACGTTTAGTAATACTTGAAAATTCTTCATACAGTAAATCAATATCAATATTCATTCCAAGAAGAATTCTAATTGCTATACCTTCCCCTTCTTCGATAAGTGACAAAAATAGTTCATTGCACGTGACATTATCTCTATTGCGTTCTTTTGCTAAATATGTTGCTTCTTCTAAAACTCGTTTTAAAAGAGGAGTGTATAAATAAAAATCACTACTTTTCTTGCCTATTCCTACAATTTTTATCAATTCATTTTTAAACGAATTGTAACTTATACCATGCTTTTCTAATTTTAAAACAAGATCTTTGTCTCCATATTTTAAAATTGATAAGAAAAGATGTTCACTTCCAATATAAGGATGACGTAAATTCATCATTTCCTGTTTCATATTAACTAATACTTTTCTTGCCTCTTCTGTATAATTACTAAACATATTATTCCTCCCATTTATATTCTATGTACGTAATGAACTAATAATAATTTTTTTATACAAAAAAAAAGCACAAATGTGCTTTTAAATTACAAAAAATATAGTTAATACTGCTAATGCAATTATTAGTAATAGAACAAATAGTTTCCAAATGTTCTTTAACCATTCCTTATAACTTGTTTCTGTTTTTTCTAGCATAGAAACAAGAAGTGGGCTAGTTGGTACAACAAGCATTGCAATGCTATAAAAACTAACAACTAAAATATTTAAAATAGTCGTATCAACTGATTTTAATGATGCATAATATGATAACAAATATTGTGGATAATAATACATATCAACATAACCTGCACTACCGATAATATTACTAATTCCAGCTGTAACTACATTAAATTTACCACCGAACAAGTTAATAAACCAATTAATAATTGTCAAAAGAATTGGGAATGAACTAACATAAACTAAAACAATATATGCTAATACAACTAAAAATGCTGCTTTTAAATTGCTTTTTGCTCCTTCAAATAAAGCTTTCAAATATGAATCAAATTTACATCTATAAGCAATTGCTAGAATAATTGTTGTTACAACAATTAGTATTGAATAATAAACATATCTTGTATGATCCATCCAACTACCAAATGATGTTAAACCACCAAATAATTTTGATAAAAATTTAACATCCATCATATCAGAATATAAATTAGTAAAGAAATTTATTCCAAATGATTCCTTCCAACCAATTGTACCAATTAAAACAAAAATAAATAATAAAGAGAAAACTACAACTAAAGGCCATGTTTTCTTTCCTTTTTCTTCACTCTTTTCAGGAATAAATTTTAAAGATTTTTCTTCTTCTTTTACTTTACTATTATCTTTTTTCTCACCTTTTTTACTTTCTTTTTTATTAGTATTTTTCTTAGGTAAAGATTCTTTTATGTTAAATAAAATAATACCAATTAAAGACGCTAAACCTAAAGCAAGTAAAATAAACTTGATTAAAATACCATCTTTCACTGATAAAGAAAGAATTGAATTATTAACAGCATACAAAGTGTAACCATATGTAGTACCGAACATACCTACAATAGTTGCACCAAGTGTTGCAAGAAGTGCTACTTTTTTATCATATCCTAATAATACTAAATATGATACAAGAAATGGTAATATTAAAAACATACCAAAATCAAGACCAAATATTGATGATATCAAAGTAACTAAAACAGTTACTATAATAAGCCATACATTTTTTTGCTTTTCTGTTTTTTTAACCATCTTATCAAGTAAAGCTCTATAAGCACCGGTTAATTCTAAAACACCATATAAAGCTCCAACCGATAAAATAAACATAAAAATATAGCTAAAATATCCTAATCCCTGTAAAGGAATTTGGAAGAAACTAACTAAACCAATTGGATAATTTCCTAAATCTTGTAATCCTCCTGAGTAGTAAGATGCTGGAATAATCCATGTAAGAACACAATATACTACAATAAAAATCCCAATTATTTTAAATAAATTATATTTTTTCATTCTTTTACCTCCTAGTTTTAATTATGACACAAAATAAATAAAATGTTAAGAAAAATAGGCGAAAATTGTTACTTTTATACTTAATTTAGCAAAAAAATAAAAGCAAAATACATTTTTTTGCTTTTACTTATAAAATTAATCTTTATTTTTCATTGTCGGAAACAAAATAACATCTCTAATAAAATCTTGTTCAGTAAAGAACATTATAAGTCTATCTATACC
>CAKONT010000005.1 GCA_934097255.1 uncultured Bacilli bacterium | reverse complement strand
ATTTATACCATAAGCATCTTCGACAACAATTGGAAAATATGCATAATTTGATTCTACACCCTCTTGAACTATACTTAATTTTATTCCTTTTATATCTTGTAAAAGTTTACGATAATATTCAAGTAATTCTTTTCTTAATTTAACATTTTCATCCAAGTGTTTTAAGTTACATAGACCCATTGCAGCCTGGAATTCATTCATTTTAGCGTTTCCAGCTATACAAAGCATATGTTCTTCATCAATTATTCCAAAGTTTTTTAAATTGTTCAATTTTTGCTTAAATTCAGCATTATGATAAGTTACTGCACCGCCTTCAATAGTATTAAACACTTTTGTAGCGTGAAAACTAAACATTGATAAATCGCCAAAATTACCAACTGAAACTCCATTATATTTAACACCAAATGCGTGGGCAGCATCATAAACAACTTTTAAATTATATTTATCTGCAATTTCTTTAATTTTTTCAACATTGCATACATTACCATATACATGAACTGGTACAATTGCTACAGTTTTGTCAGTAATTAAACTTTCTATTTTATTAACATCGATTGTATAATCATCATAATTAATATCGCAAAAAACAGGTACCAAACCATTTCTAGCAATAGCATGAGTAGTTGAAATAAAAGTAAATGGAGTTGTTATAACTTCGCCGCCTTCGGGTAAGTCTAATACTTTTAAAGCATTTTCCAAAGATAAATGTCCATTCGTAAATAATGTAGCATTTTCAACATCAAGATACTTTTCTATTTCTCCTTCCAATTTATTATGTATAGGGCCATTATTTGTAAGCCAATGTGACTCCCAAATAGGTTTTATCATTTCTGTGTATTCCTCAAGTGTTGGTAATGTTGATTTTGTAACTAATATTTTTTCTTCTTCCATAATTTTTAATCCTCCTTTTACCACTTAATATCAAATTTAAAGTGGTTTGTTATAAAACCATAAGTTTTTATAAATAACTTAAATAAACCAATTCTATAAAAAACATAGGATATATGAAGTTTTAAATTTCTACCTTTATTTTTTATAACATATTTTAAACTATAATATTTATTCTTTTTCCATTTTGGGAAATTTTCATTTAATACCTTTAAATTATTTTTATAAATTTCATTAAATGAACTTCTATCTGCTTTATATATCCAGTACATTAATGAAACTCCTAAATGCAAAAACGCATAAGCATCAAAGGCTTCATACATATCTTTATTAGCATATGACTCTTTTATTCTAATTAAATTATCATATATTGAGTCAATTACACTTTTTTTCATTGTATTAATACCAGAGTTTTTTCTAACACGATAATGGTATAATACTTTATTAGTGAATGATATTTTATTAATCATTTGATACATATATGCAAGTAAAGTCATATCACCCATTCCTAAAGCATCTAATCGATAATTAAGAAGTGATACCATTACTTCCCTTTTAAAAAGTTTATTCCAAAGTGCTGTATTTATTTCAAGCATTATTCCGTAGTCATCGTTAAGAATATAAGTACCAGATTTATTATTCATTTCTAGTGAAAATACCTTTGCAGTATCAAAATCCTCTCTTTGAAAACCACATATTGCAATATCAGCATCTTCTTTTGTAATAGCATTATATAGTTCATTTAAATAATCTTTTTCTATATAATCATCATTATCAATTGCACATATATACTTTCCTTTAGCATATTTTAAACCTGTTTTAGTAACATTTTTTCCACCTTCATTTTTTTTAGAAACTACAAGCATATTACTATTATTCTTTTCATATTCTTTTAAAATATCTAAAGTTGTATCTGTTGAACCATCATTAACACAAATTAGTTCAAAATTTTTAAATGTTTGATTTAAAATACTATCAATACATTTATTAATATACTTTTCCGCATTATAACATGGAACTATAACTGTTATTAAAATTTCTTTTTCTTTATTTTTTTTCATTACTTCCTCCAATATGTTTTATAATATAAGTGTAATAAACTATATAACATCCGAAGTTAACTATATATGATAGTAAATACGCATATACACTACCACTTATTACATTACTTTTTATAAAGTAATAACAACTAACTGTAGCCACGATTGCACTTATAAAATAAAACACAAATTGTAAATTATTTTTATTTAAAATAGTCAAAATATTAGATAAAATCATACTTCCAGCACACATTATCGAAGCGATTATAATTATTGCAAGTTCAAATCTATATTTATCTAAATTTATTTTATATATCAGATTTAATATTGGTATTCCCCATAAATAGCAAAACAAAGTTCCTAAAATTCCAAGTAGCAATAAAGCAATTAATATTTTAACTGTTAACATATTAAATTTTTTATATTTTTTATTTTTATTTAATTCATTTAATTTATTAATAAATGGATTTATCAAATAACATCCCACCAAACTAAGCACTGTTGCAGGCATAATAAGTATGGCAAATATACTTTGAATTTCATCTGTAGTAAAATAAACTATTACATATTTTTCAGCATTTGCAAGATAACTTGAAATAAAAGAAAATAAGAATATTGGTAATGCCTCTTTAAGGATAAGTTTAATGTTAGAAAAGTCAAATTTAAATTTATCACTACATAATTTTTTATAATTATTTATATCATAGAAAATTAAAAACGAAAGATTCACTATATTCATAGAAACTATACTTAAATAAATATTCTTTGTAAAATAATCTATTATAAAAAACAATATAATACTTAAAATTGACTTTAAGGTATAAGAGATTCCCACTTTATATAGTTCGTTTTTTTCTTGAACATATCCATAAAAAGTATCTGATATTGCATCAAGAATTCTAAATAACATCAAAAGTAAAATAATAAATATTTTATTTTTATTAAATCCACTTATTAATGAAAATACAAATATTAAAATTAAACTTAATAATGAACTAATTAATCTAAATGTTAAAAATTGATTAAAATTTTTACTATTGTTATAATTAGCAATTTGATAAGTTCTACTGTAATAAAGAGATATGAAATAAAATAGAGTACAAATTGAATAAGCATAAGAAAATATTCCTGAAATCTTTAAACCATTTACATGTTTTACTATAATCATTAAAAATAATGAAACTATACCATAAAGTGTTAATCCTATTATATTCCAAATAAAATTTTTTTTAAGATTATCATTTGTTTTTGTCATTATTTTTTTCCTTTAGAATTGCTAAATTTTGTTCTAATTCTATAATTTTCATTTGCTGTTCACTTATTCTTTTACTATTTCTAAATATCATTAAAACTAAAAATATAATACAAATAACAAAGAATAATGATGGTGGATATACAACACCAAATAATTTAGCTAATTTATCAATCGTGTATGGAAATATTGATAAGAAAATCATAACTAACGAAGCTATCATCCACCAAAAACTTTCTTTAATTGAAAATCTTTTTCTTCTTACTTCATGAATTATATAAACAGTTGATAAAACGGCAATTACAATAAAATAACTTCTTTTCATTTTTTCACCTTCTTTTTAGTTGTTGATATCATTATGAATATAATTGTATAAAACATATTAATCATATATTTTATTGGCTTTATAATTCCACCGTGCATGCTTTCACCTGATTCTCTTAATCGCATTTTTACTGGGACTTCAACGATATCATAACCTTCCCTTAACATTTCAATAACAAGATTTGCATCAGGATATTCAGGATAATTTCCCATTTGTGCATACTTTTGAATAACTTTTTTATTTAAACATTGAAATCCAGAAAGAGGATCAGCAATTCTTTTATGACAAAATAATTTAATTAGTATTTCAAATATCTTTGTACCAATTCTACGAAACTTTGGACAAGGATAACCCATATCTACTAAATATCTTGAGCCAATAACAATATCTGCATTTTCTTTTTTCATTGTATGGTATAATTTTTCAGCCTCTTTTGCTATATGTTGTCCATCGCCATCCATTTGAATAACATAATCATATCCATTTTCATATGCATATTTTATACCAGTTTGTACAGCCATTGCATACTTAACATTAAAAATATTTGTAATACATTTAACATTATTGTCTTCAACTATTTTTTTTGTATTATCTTTACTGCAATCATTAATTACTAAAATATCAGCATAATTTACATCTTTTTTTATCTCATTCAAAACCTTACCTATATTATTTTCTTCGTTATAAGCAGGTATTACAAAAAGTATTTTATCTTTCTTCATAACTACACCCAATAAAATTGTACCAAATTTCTTATAAAAAGTCTTTATTTTTAACAATTTTTTATATCAAAACATTTAAAATTTTAAAATTTGTTAATTTAACTTTGTATCATTTCATATGAAATATTATCAAAGTCTACACCTTCAATTGATACAATGTTGAATTTATAATTATTTGGCATTCTAGTTTTTAAATCAAAGTAGCAATCAACAAATCTATAAAAAGGTCTTTTTTTTATTTTTAGTTTATAATTTAAATTACCATCATCTACAAAACCACACTCAAGATATTCGTTTTCATCACCATATAATATTTTATATTTTTTGGGTTCTTCGTCAGTGTTTTTAATTGAAATCTGATTATTAAACGGATAAGTAACTTTTAATGGTTTATATGATATTTTATAAACAATAATTGATATGTTCATTTTCTTTAAAAACGCGTCACTTTCTACAAATTCAAATCCTTCATTAAATAAAAGATTGCTTTTATCACTATAAAATATTTCTTTCTCTTCCTTTAATTTTTCAATTTGATCACCTGGATTTTTACTCATATTCAATTTAAAACTTAAATATGTGATGAACTGATATTGTTCAATAATATTTAAATTTTTAATAACCTCCTTAAAAGTACAAATTTTTTTATTAATAACAAAAAATATTTTTTCAAACGTGCATTTTAAGAAAAACAAATCACATACTAAATTATTTGATAGTTCACAAATCAAATTCTTATTAATTAAATTAGCCTTTTCAAGTATTATTCCATAGTGTTTTGCTTTTATAATGGCACATTTAGAAAAAGATGAAGTTGATGTAACAATAAGATAGTCAATACCTAAATTATTTTTCTTTGTAACAAGTTGCTCAATTAATGTAACATCTTCTATTTGTTTTCTATCCTTACATTCAATATAAATTTTCCTAGGCAAATCATTTTTATCTCTATACTTAATTAATATGTCAACTTCTCTATTTTCTCCAGTAATATTATCTTTCATAATAAATGGACTTATTACTTCAAACTTGTTTTTATCTAGTTCATAAAGAGAACCATATGCTAATTCAAAATTTCTTCCTTTTCTTGGCATTTTTACCTCCTGATTACTAAATTATTTCATAGAATTATAAAAAGTAGCAAGAAATAAAATGCTACTCTTATAATTTTAATATGTTTTTAATAAAATGACAATAATGCAAATAATAAATAATGACTTAATATTATGTTTACAAAATAATATACATAATTGGTATTCAGTTTATACCTAACTTTTTTAGGAAATAATAACAATGCTAATGGAATTAATAGTGGAATAAAATATCTTCCTTGAACTCCATCAACATAACTAAGTTTTGGTTGTGACCAATAAAAGTACATTGCAGCAAAGGTTCCTGCAAAAGCAATTAACAATCCAATATAGCATATTGTCTTAGTAATTTTATTATCATTAATTCTCTCGGAAGATGAAATAATATACGTGAACATCGCAATATATAATATGATAAATAAATCACTCATTTTATACTTAAACCAAGAAAAATATCCAATCAGACTTTGCAAATAGAAAAGACCATTAATTTTAAACGTATTAAATGCAATTGGTAATATTTTAAGTGGATTGCTTAATATATAATTTAAATTTTCCGAACTGGATAGCCCAATATTATTACTGCCTTCAATAAAAATATCTTGAAAAAATTTTCCTAATAAATAACTTATAAGAATTAGGCCAAAACAATATAAGTATTTTAAGTATTTTTTATTTCTAAATTTTTCATTAGGTACAAATAATACGAATAAAAATAAAGGTAAGTATATATATTTTAAATTTGCTATTATTGTTCCTAAAACTACTAAAACTATATAATTAATTATTAATTTTGATTTTTTGCTGTAAACCATATTCAATATAATTGCCATCACTAATAAGCAAGATGAATTTAATATAGAATCATATGAATAAGAAATCATTTGTTGAACAAACATTGGAATTGTTCCAACGAGTAAGAATAATTCTTTGTACTTAGGAGTAATAATTAAAGCAATTAGAATTAAAATGGCCGAAAATAATAAATTAATTAATCTACCAGAATAAAAAATCTTTAAAGGAGAATTAGAAAAATGATCTGTATATCTTATCCCCATAGCGGGCACAATATAACCAAGTTTTGTCGTTATACGATTATAATAGTTGTATGTATCATTTAATGAATTACCTGTTTCCATAATACAATTATTAATATCATTTAAGTTTTGAACTTTATCAATTTTCTCAATTCGTGAATAATCTAAGCAAGAGATATTATTTGGCATATTAATATATATGTTATTCACACTTTGATACAGTGGCTGTTTTAAATCCAATTGACTAAATCTATAAGAATTATAAAAATGTGCTGGCTCATCAGGAACTTCATACGGTGGATAAACAAGCATAATTGGAACAAAATAAAATATTATTAAAATTATCCAATACTTACTGATTGACACCTTTTTAGTTTTTATTAAATAATTAATAAAGAAGTATACCAACATAATAAATGGAATAAAAATCTTAATATAGCTTCTTACAGAACTACTAGATTTAACTAAGGTATAAGATGCCTCATTTGTTTCACTATTATTAAAAATTGTTATAGAATTGCTTGATGTAGCATATATTGGTGTAATAGATACACTATAATCAGACAATTTGTCATCAGCATTAATGTTCATTCCAAAGCAATAATTTTCCCCATCTTTTAGATTGCTCGAATTAAAAATAGTTTCATTGATAATTTCTTTTTTATTATCAACAGTTTTATATAAACTATATTTGTAATTTGCATTATTATTTCTTTGATAAGTGCCAAACTTTATACATATGTAATCAGGCATAATATCATAATTTGTTTTCTCAAAATCAATAGTAACTGGATCAACTAATATTGCGCCAAAATTTGAATTAGATATTGGCTGAGAATAAATAATAGTTTGATTACTATTCTTCGAATACTTAAACAATAATAGTAATGAAATAATCATAACTATAAGCAAAAATATATTTTTAGGAAAAAAATTTATTATAAACGCAAAAATCTTATTTTCTTTTAGTTTTTGTTGTATTTTTTTAAGTAAATTTAGCTTTACTTTGCATTTTTCTTTCCATCCTTTTATAGTTTTCATTTTTTATCCTTTCTTAAATCATTTATTAATTCTAGTCTTTCATTGCATACTTTCAATAACTTGGTATTAATGTTATTAAGTTCATTATTCGCAGCATTCAATCTACTATTAATATCTTTCAAATCATTAATAATGATAGTCCCATTAGATATCTCTCTTACAAATAGTTCTCCATAATATTTTAAAATACTATAATTTAAATATAAAGAATCACAATCAATTTGAGGTAAATTAAAGACCTTTTTTAATAATTTATCAATATTATTTTCAAACGAACAATTTTCTTTTATAAACTTTTTATTATATTTTATAGATTTAACTGCTGAACTATAATTTGCAATAATATAATTATATATTTCAGTTGCACTCAATTTAATTTTTTTGTACCTTCCTGAAAAATTATAATTAAATGAATCTTTAATATTTCTTTTAGTTATATATAAGTCACCACCAAAATGATCATAACAAAAAACTGGTATGCCTAAGCTAAGTGCATAATTAACTGTTTTTCCTATAGTTATAACTAAATCATATTTATTTAATAAATTAGAGTCAACCATAGTCTCATTATATCCACTGCCATATATATCAACAATATACTTATTGTCCTCTAAAAGTTTTTTCGTTTCAATAAGTTCTTTAGGAATATGATTTGAAACAATACATATTCTTTTTAATCCTTCGATATTTTTTTCATTATCAAAATATCTATCATAAACATAATTAGGAAAAAAACTAAAATTATGCATATCTATTTTTTGATTTTTAAAATATTCTTTTGCTTCATTAGATAAATATGTTATATTTGATAAGTTTTTATAATAAATAGGCATCATTTCATAAGGTTCAAATGAAGATAAACAAGAATAATTTATATACTTCGCTTTAATTTTCTTCGTAAATAAAATATAATCAAGAAGAGGAAAATGATGAGACCAAATTAAATCATAATTACTAAGTAATAAGTCTGCTGTTTTATAACAAATTATCCTCACTTTTTTATCCAAATTATTTATTAACGGCTCACCATATTCTAGTGTAAAAATATCAACATTATAATTTAAAGAAATAAAATAATTTGCTATTGTAACAGTATCTATTTCAGACCCAGTAAAATTTTTAATTCGATTGTTAGTTAATAATATATTCATAATTTCCAAACATCCTTTAAAAACTCTTCTCTATTTTTTATATTTTCAATCTGTTTTTTATTCAAACTTTGTTCATTAATTATAATTTGATGAATCTTTTGTATTTCTTCAAACTGAAGATTTTTTTTGTTAGTTGTCGTAACATTATTACCATGTATTCTATAATAAGAACACGTCTTTGATGTAAAAGCAACTTTTTCTAATTTCATAAGTTCATAATAAAATAACCAATCTCCTGCTTGTTTAAAATTCATACATTTTTTTAATATTTCTTCATAATTATTGTTTTTAAATACAACTGATGAAACATTTGCAATCGTGCAATTTAAATATTCATAATTATTTATTTCATTTAAACCATCATTAATATAGTCTTTATTCCAATGCCCTGTAGATAATAGATCTACATCACTATTAACATTTCTTTGAATTAAATACCCATCTTTATCAATAAATCCAGTATTAACATAGGAAATTATAACATTTTTATCATCATCAATGCTTTTGAAGATGTTTTTTAGCATATTCTTATTAGCATAATCATCAGCTTCACAAATCCAGATATAATCACTTTTTGCTAACTCAATTCCTTTTTTCCATTGTTTAAATGCACTACCACTATTTGTATCATTAATACTAACTAATATATCAATATACGGACTTAAAAGATTATTAATTTCAGTAATTAATTTTTTACTGTTATCTGTAGAGTTGTCATCCAAAATAATCAATTCATTTATGGCATATTTTTGATTTAATATTGAATATAGTCTTTGGATTAAAAATCTTTCATAATTATAATTTGGAATAATTACTGATATACTCTTTTTTTCTTTTCTCTTTTGATATTTTGCTAATTTCAAAAGTTCATTTAATGTATATTTATTTTTTTCTAAAACATTAACTCTAAAATACTTTTGATAAAATCTATAAATTGTAATTAGTATATTTGCAAAAAAATATAATCTTTTATACACTAATTTAATAAGCAAATTATAATAAATTTTATGTTTTTTTCCTTGTTTAGATAAAAACTCTATTAAGAATTCATTACTTAAAATATTATAATTTTGAATTAATTTTGAATAGTTTTTTAAAAAAGAATTTCTTCTTTTAAAACTTTTTTCTTTGGGAACAACATAAAATAAAATAAGAATTATTTGATTAAAAACCAAACCATCTAAGTATTCATCTTTTTCTTTATTTGAAATTCTATTTTCTAGTATCTTAATACTCTTAAATATATCAAGCTTTTTTAAAGACAATTTTGAATTTTGAACAGATGCATCCCTTTGAATATAATTATAATATACATCTTTTACATAACATATTTTGTCTGATTTTATCAAAGAATAAATTACTGCAGGAATATCTTCATTCATTATTCCTTCAGCAAATAAATTATCATTAAATAATTCCCTTTTAAAAACCTTATTACACGGTGAAGCAGCTAGACCACTCAAAATAATATTTTTCTTTGTAAATTTTTTATCACAACATTGAGAAATTTCAAATTTATTTGTATTTGCATATATAACTTTTAAATCACAAATAGAAATATCTGCATTTTCATTTTTTATTAATTTCATATGTTCACTTATATAATTGGGTTCAATGTAATCATCAGAATCAATAAATGTTACATATTTTGTATTTGTAATTTCTAATGCCCTATTTCTAGAATAACCAGCACCCATGTTACTAGAATTATTAATAACTTTAATAAAATCATATTTTTTTTTATATGATTTTATTATATTTAATGTATTATCAGTAGAACAATCATTTATTAATATTAAATCAAAATTATTATATTTCTGATTTAATATACTATCAATACATTTATTTAAAAATTTTTCTGCATTAAAACAAGGTATAATAATAGTTAATTCTTTATTTTTCATTTTTTCCTCTTTTTCATTTCTTCATTTAATTTAAATGGGAAATGCAAACTAAAATTAGGATTGTAAAAGCAATCGTTTAACAAAATATTGCCCCATTTCTTTCTCATATATAAAACTTCTGTATAAGTCCTGTACATTTTTTCATAGGTATCATCATATCCTCTTGTCTTTGATTCATAATGAATAAGCTTAACTTCAGGAACAAATACATTATAATAACCTTTTTTTAATAATTTAAGGCATAAATCAACATCATTATAACTTACAGCAAGTTTTTCATCAAAAAAATTAATTTTCTCAAGTTTTTTCTTTTCAACAAGCATACATGCGCCAGTTACAGCACTATAGTTATATGGCACCCTTATTCTTTCATTAGGGCCTTCATAATTTCCATCAACTTTCAAAAATGGATGACTAGCAATTTCGAATTTACCTAATCCTAAAACTACACCAGCATGTTGTATAGTATGATCTGGATAAAACAATTCAACACCAACAGCTCCAATGTGTGGTTGTCTTGCAAAACCTACCATTTTTACTAACCAATTATTTGTTGTAATCTCAATATCATTATTTAAAAATAAAATAAAATTATAATTTGCTGATTTTATTCCAATATTATTTAATTTTGAATAATTAAATGGCTCATTATTATTAATAATCCTTATATTATCTTGTTTGCTAATATTATTTAAGTAAGTAAATGTCTCCTGCTTAACACTATTGTTATTAATAATTATTATTTCATATAAATCTTTATCTGTATATTTTTTTATTGAATTAATACATTTTTTTAATAAATCGACATGATCTTTTGTAGGAATAATAATTGAAACCTTATCAGTTTTTTCATTTATAGCATAATCAACTTTATATGCTGTATGAATAACAATTTTTGCTTCTCCCTTAATACCTCTTCGTTTCAATGCGTCTTCAAGAGCAATTCTACCAGCTTCAAAAGCGTAACTCTTAGATTCAATATCAAGCGCTGTTGATGTTTCACTCATTCTCCACGTATATAAAACTTTGGGAATATGATATATATTTTCTGACTTTATATGTTCTGTTGCTCTAAGTACAATATCATAATCTTGAGCACCGTCACACTTTGTTCTAAACCCACCTATTTCGTTTACTATACTTCTTCGAATAACAGTTAAATGTGTTATATAATTTATACTAAGTAAAGTATCTGGAGACCAATCTGCCTTAAAATGTGGTAAACACCTTTTACCATCCAAATCTAATTTATCTTCATCACTATATAACAAATCAATATTCTTATTATGATTCAAAGCGACTATATTTTCATATAATGCATTTGGTGTTAATAAATCATCATTATCAACAAGTGCAACATATTCTCCAGTTGCAATTGATAGTGCTGAATTAGTTGCAGCAGAAATATTGCCATTTTTCTTTCTATAAATCACTTTAATTCTAGAATCTTTCAACTTATATTTTTCCAGTATTTCTTTAACATAATCTTTTGGAGAGGCATCATCTGCTATACATATTTCAAAGTTTTGATATGTTTGATTTAAAATACTATCAATACATTCCTCTAAAAACTTTTGAGGTGGATTATAAACTGGTATAATTATTGAAATTAAAGGATTATATTTAAGTTTTTTTACCGGTGTTGGTTTATCAAATTCTTTAAGCCATTTGTTATATGCAGTTGTATCATCAATATCAATCATCTTTAAATTCAAATCATATCTATAACCCTTTAACATAAACATACGAAATTCTCTATTAAAAAATGCTTTAGGATATTTTATAAATGTATAAACAATTCTACCAGTTGCTTTAAAAAGATTGCCTACCGACCATGCAATTTTATTAAACTCATTTTTTAATTTATAATATAATCTTTTCCATAGCCAATTTCGTTTTACTGCAATAATTATTTTCTCTTTTTCAGTTACAACTTCAACTTTAATAATTCTATCTTTATTTGTTAACCGAATTACTTTGCTAAAACCGAATTTGTTCTTTTTAACTTTTTCACCAAAATATTTATAAACATCATCTCTTGGAATAGTCCCTTTAATTTTCTTTAGTAAATTGTTATTAGAATAAATGTTAATGGTAAAATTGTTTTCTTTTACCCAGCCACTAATATATAATGTTGGATTTTTTAATCCTATAATTTTAAATTCATCAAAAAAATACTTCATAATAATTAAATCTCCTCTGCAAATCTCTTTTCTAGTTTTTTAAAAATATTATAACAAATGATTAATAAAATAATTCCAACCACCAATAGAATTCCCAAATTTTTCAAATTAGGTATTTGATGAATATAGAACACATCCCTATAAGCGGCTATAATATGTGCCAATGGATTAATTTTAAATATAAACGAAAATGGTGAACCATCAAACATTTCTACTGAATATAAAATAGGTGTAGCATAAAATGCCATACTTAAGCAAAAGTTAACTATATATTCAACATCTTTTACATAAACGTTTATTGCTGATAATAGAAAAATAAATGTCAAAGATATAATATATTGAATTAGTACAATAAAAGGTAAAAAAACTAAATGCCATGACAATCCTAATCCACTAAATAAAACAAATATTAAAATAATTATACAAGAAATTGAAAAATTTATTAAACCACTAGTTACTACAGACAAAGGCAATATTTCTCTAGGAAAATACACTTTTTTTATTAAATTACCATTTTGAATAATGCAAGTTGTTCCTTGAGTTATTACAGTTGTAAAAAAATTCCAAGGTATAACGCCACATATTAAAAATATTAAATAATTATCAGTTTGAGTTTTCATTATATATGGAAAAATTAGAACATAAATAAGAACTGTTAATAATGGATTTATAAATGACCAAAGTACACCTAAAAAAGAGCCTTTATACTTTCCTCTTATTTCTTTTTTTACATTAGTTTTAAGAAGTTCTCTATAATTATATAATTCTTTAAATACTTTCATTATTTACACTCCTTTAAATATGCATCAACAACTTTATCACATTTATCATCCATAGCTATCTTACCTTCATTAATCCATACAGCTCTATTACATAAACGTCTAATTGAATCTAAACTATGTGAAACTATAACAATTGTTTTATCTGATTTTGATAATTCCTCAAGTTTCTTAAAACATTTATCTTGGAAATGTTGATCACCTACAGCAAGTATCTCGTCAATTAGTAATATTTCTGCATCAACATTTATGGCCACAGAAAAAGCAAGTCTCATATATTGCCCTGAAGAATATGTTCTTACTGGAGAATCTATAAGTTCCCCTAGTTCTGAGAAATTTATAATATCCTCGAGTCTTGAATCAATTTCCTTTTTAGTTAAACCAAATATTGATGCATTAAAATAAATATTTTCTCTTCCAGTAAAATCGGGATGAAAACCTGCACCAAGTTCTAGTAAACTTGTAAGTTTTCCATAAGTTTTAACAGTTCCTTTATTTGGATAAATTATTTTTGTCATTAATTTTAATAATGTTGATTTACCTGAACCATTAATACCAATCAAAGCAACAGTTTCGCCTTTTTTTATAGTTAAATTAATATCTTTTAAAACCGTTCTTACTTCAGTTTTATTTTTCCACCCTCTTACAAGCCTTTCCTTTAATGTATTTGGTTTGTCTGAGTAAAGTTTAAAGTCCTTTTGAACGTTTTTTACTTCAATTGCAATTTCATTATTCAATTTTATCACCTTTTTCTTTTTAAACTCTGAGTTTATTATACCATGACACAATATATAATGTAAAATCTTACTTGAAAAAAATCACTATTTCTAGTGACTTTTAACTATTTTTTTAAACTTCTTTGATAACTTTCTTTGTATTCGCCAGATTTAATATCATTAATCCAATCTTGATTATTAACATACCAATCGATAGTTTCTTTAATACCCTCTTCGAAAGTATATGTTCTATTCCATCCAAGTTCTCTTTCAACTTTACTTGAATCAATTGCATATCTTAAATCGTGACCTGGTCTGTCAGTAACAAATCTAATTAAATCTTCAGGTTTATTTAATTGTTTTAAAATAATTTTAACAAGTTCTAAATTAGTTCTTTCTGAATGTCCACCTAAATTATAATCTTCACCAACTTTTCCATGTCTTACAATCATATCAACCCCAACATTATGATCGTGTACATGAATCCAGTCTCTTATATTTTCACCTTTTCCATAAACAGGTATAGTTTCATCATTTAATGCTCTGGAAATAACTACTGGAATAAGTTTCTCTGGAAATTGATATGGACCATAGTTATTTGAACATCTTGATATAGTTACAGGAAGCCCAAATGTTCTATAATAAGCCATTACTAAAAGGTCTGCTCCAGCTTTACTTGATGAATAAGGACTTGAAGTATGAATTGGTGTTTCCTCAGTAAATTTTAAATCAGGTCTATCAAGTGGTAAATCACCATAAACTTCATCAGTAGATACTTGATGATATCTTATATTTCCATATTTTCTTGCAGCGTCCATTAAAACTTGAGTACCTGCAATATTAGTTTGAATAAATACTCCAGGATTTTTAATTGAATTATCAACATGACTTTCTGCAGCAAAGTTAATAACTAAATCAAAGTTTTCTTTTTCAAATAGTTTATCAACAAATTCTCTATCTGTAATATCCCCTTTTATAAACTCAAAATTCTCTTTTTCCTCTAAAGACTTAATATTATTATAATTTCCTGCATAAGTTAATGCATCTAAACATACAAATTTGTCATTTGGATATGCACTTGTTTCATAATGTAAGAAATTACTTCCTATAAATCCTGCTCCTCCAGTTACTAAAATTTTCATAAAATCACCTATTTTTTCCTTTCTCTAATGATTCATTTAATTCTATATTATATCTATCTATTGCATCTTGCCATGTTGGTAAAGTGTTAAATCCATTTTCTATTAAACACTTCTTACTTAATCTTGAATTTTTTGGTCTTTGTGCTTTACTTTGACCATATTCTTTAGTTGTTACATGATTTACTTTAATATCTAAATTATTTGATTTAAATATATATTCTGCAAAATCTGCCCATGAAGTAAATCCCTCATTATTTGCATGGTATATTCCGTATTTATCAGTCAATGACATATCAACTAATAATTTTGCTAAATCGACAGTATATGTTGGACTTCCTATTTGATCTGAAACAACATTTAACTGACTATGATTTTCTGCAAGTTTTAACATAGTTTTCACAAAATTTTTACCATTTATACCAAATACCCAAGAAGTTCTTACTATAAAACCTTTTTCATATGAACTAACTATTTTTTCTCCTAAGGCTTTAGAGAGTCCATAAACATTTTGTGGATTAATTTGATCATTTACTTCATATATACCATCTTTTTTACCATCAAATACATAATCAGTGGATACATATATAAGTTTTGCATTAACAAGTCTTGCAGCATCAGTAATATTTTTAGTTCCTTCAGCATTGACCTTCATAGCCATTTCCTTATCATCTTCAGCTTTATCAACATTTGTATAAGCAGCACAATGGAATATTACCTCTGGTGCATACTCCTCAATGATTTTCTTTGTAAGTCTTCGATCAGTTATATCTAAATCACTACTTGATAATGCAAGAATATCATAAATACCCCTTTTATTTAATTCTTTTATAACGTCATATCCTAGTTGACCAGATGCACCTGTTACTAAATATCTTTTTTTAGTATAAAAATCAGGTGTATTATCAGAAAGTGGTAATCTATTTTTATCTTTTTCAGATAAAAGAGGATTTTCAATACCATATTTTTTCAAATTCCAATCAACATTTATTTTAGGATCACACCAAAGTACACCATCTTCGTGACTAGGTTTGTAATCATTATCTACTAAATATTGAAATAATGAGTTATCTTTTAAACTTACAAATCCATGAGCAAATCCTCTTGGTATTAAAAGTTGTCTACCGTTTTCTGGAGTAAGTTCAACACTAGTCCATTTCATATAAGTTGGAGAGTCTTTACGAAGGTCTACGACAACATCAAGGACTGCACCATTTAAACACTCAACAATTTTAGATTGACAATAAGGATCTTTTTGAAAATGAAGCCCTCTTACAATTCCTTTTCCACTTTTGCTTCTTGCTCCTTGAACAATACCTTTTATAGAATGAAGTCCATTTTCAACATAATCTTTTTCTGCAAAGAATGGTGAATAATAACCTCTGTCATCGCCAAATTTATCCGGTTCTAAAATATAACAATCTTTTAAATTTGTTTCTATTTTTTTCATTATTTTTTTAACACTCTTTTCATTTCTTCAGTTTTAACAAGGTTTCCTAAAAATTCTCCATATGAATTTTTTCTTAAAAGATTAGCTCTTTCACTTAACTGCTCTAAAGTAATCCAACCATTGTTATATGCAATTTGTTCTAGGCAAGCAATTATTTTACCACGATTTTGTTCTGAAGCTTTAATCGCAGATATAGCATCATATAAACTATCAAATGTACCAGTATCAAACCAGTTAAATCCGCCACCTAATAATTCACCTTTTAACTTACCCTCTTGTAAATACATATCGTTAATTGAGGTAATTTCTAATTCACCTCTTTTTGATGGCTTAACATTTTTAGCTTTATCACAAACTCCTTTTGGATAGAAATATAAACCAGTTATAGCATAATTTGATTTTGGATGTTCAGGTTTTTCCTCAACACTTTTGATATAAACCTCACCATCTTTATTTTCCACTTCCATAATTCCAAATCTTTCAGGATCTGGCACCTCTATACCAAAGTTTGTGGCATATCCTAAATCAGCATTTTTAACTGCATTTTCAAGCATTTTAACAAATCCATTACCATAAAATAAATTGTCTCCTAAAATAAGAGCACTTGGATTATCGCCAACAAATTTTTCTCCTAAAATAAATGCTTGGGCAAGTCCATCTGGTGATGGTTGAATTATATATTCAAAATTTACACCAAATTGAGAACCATCCTTTAATAAATTTTTAAATGCCGGTTGATCTTGTGCTGTAGTAATTATTAAAATATCTTTAATACCTGCAAGCATAAGTACTGATATTGGATAAAAAATCATTGGTTTATCATATATCGGTAATAATTGTTTACTAACTCCTTCTGTAATCGGATAAAGTCTTGTTCCACTTCCTCCAGCTAATACTATTCCTTTCATTTTAACCTCCTTATATTTATTATCTCTAATAAATTCTTTTTCAAATTCATTTAAGATAGTATTACTTTTTTTATAATATTTTATATAATCATATATCTTTGAGATAGAAATATTTGTTATATTATTTCGATATTCTCTCATTATATTTTCATATAAATCATTATCCATTTTATCTTTATTTTTGATTATTTCTAATAATAATCTCTCTTTATCATAAAGTTTTACTTCATAACCAATATAGTTAATGCGTGTTAACCCGATTTCATATAAATCATCAGGTATAAAATACTGTTTAATTAATTCGTTTTTAATTACTTTTGCTTTTCTTTTCGTGGCAATTGAATAATTATTTAATTTAATTCCTTTAAAGCCATACAGGTATAAAGCTGTTTCCATAGTAAATATAAAATTATTATACTTTTTTAAAATAAATTCTAAATTTGAATATTTTTTTTCTGTAGAGTATAAACTTTTGTCAATTTTAAATAGTTTTTGTTCAGTAATTAAGTTTTTAATTACTATATCAGATTTATATTTTTCTAATAACTCTTTGTGATTTAATATCAATTTTCATCACCTGAACATAATTATATATTAAAAGTCGGCATTTGTCAAATATTTTGCCGACTTATTTTAATAACAATACTATTTTATTTGATAATTTAAGTAAAAATAACATAAATTTATTAGTTTTAAGAACTTTTGAATAATAATATTCCTGACTTTTCTTTAATATTTTTAGCTTATCTTTATAATTAATATTTTTGTTTATAGTAATCGAGTGATTATGTACAATAGTTACATCTCTATCTATATAAACCTTATAATTAAATTTCTTTAATCTATAAAATATTGTATTTTCTTCATAATACAAAAATAAATTTTCATCAAAATAATTAATTTTTTCCAATGCAGAAAGTCTAATTATAAAGAAGC
>CAKONT010000004.1 GCA_934097255.1 uncultured Bacilli bacterium | reverse complement strand
TCAAATCCTGTTTCTTCTTTGAATTCTCTTTCAGCAGCTAAAAATATATTTTCTTTTTCTTTCAAATTCCCGCCTGGTATATTCCATTTACCATATACTTTTTTCTTTTTTTCCTTAATCATTAAAATTTTACCATTATTTTCTACAATAACGCCTACTATTATTTTCATAAAAAATGCCTCGCTTATTACTTATAAAGTATCATTTATCTTAAAAAAAAGAAAGTAAAATTTGATAAATATTTAAAAATGTGGTATAATCAGAAAGCTTTTTGTATATACATTATGTATTGTTGAGGGGTGATATAAATGTTTTATTTAAAGCCATGTAATTCCTTTATGGATTTAGATGAATATGAAATGTTTCAAGAAATTCCAAAATATGAAAATGGAAACAATAATAAATTTAATGGAACAAGTTTTAAAGAATTTAAAAATTTAATGTTATATGAAGAAAAGTACAAAAATTTGATGTCTTATGTTTTTTATGAAGATGATTATCCAATTGGAAGAGTAAGTATAAATTTAGAAAAAAGTCCTTTTTTTCAAGATAGGTTTAATAGTGATATTGGATATACTATAAGACCTTCCAAAAGAAATAAAGGTTATGCAAATATAATGTTTGATTTGGCACTTGAAGTGTGTAAAGAAAATAAACTAGACCAAATAACAGTTACATGTTTTGAGGATAATGTCCCATCAAATAAGGTTATCGAAAAAAATGGTGGGGTATTGTCACAAAAGGTTGGAAATATTAATGTTTATAAACTAGACATTTCTCAAAAGAATAAATTAGTACGTGTACGAAAATAAATAATAAAAATTAACGAGAATTAAAGGAAAATATGAAAAAAACTTGTATTTTTCTTTTTTATTTGATATAATCACTTTTAGAAAAAGCAAGGAAGGAGGGATAGTAAATGACAGAGGTTGCAGTTAAAGGTAATTTAGATAGTGCTCTTAAGCGTTTTAAACAAAAATGTTCACGCGATGGAATCCCTTCTGAGGTAAAGAAAAGAAAATTTTATGATAAACCAGGAAAAATAAGAAGAGAAGAAAAAGAAAAGAATATTAGAAATTCGAGAAAGAAAAGTAGAAGTTACAACTAAAAATACTTTTCTTTTTAGTTATAGAAAGGATTTTTTATGAAAGAAAAAATAGCTAATGATTTAAAAGATGCTTTAAAGTGTCAAGATAAAACTAAACTTAATACTTTAAGAAGTGTTAAAGGAGCAGTTCAGTTAGAAGTAATTAATAAAAAAGTAGAAGAAACAGATGATTTATATCTTGAATGTATATCTAAACAGATAAAATTAAGAAAGGATTCTATTCTTGATTTTGAAAAAGCAAATAGATTAGATTTAGTAAAATCTTATCAAGATGAGATTGATATTTTAACTAATTATTTACCTACACAGTTAACTGATGATGAGTTAAATAAAATAATATCTGATGCTTTTATAGAAGTTAAGCCAACGTCTATGAAAGACTTTGGAAGTATTATGCGATATATCACACCACTTGTTAAAAATAGATGTGATATGAAAGATGTTAGTAGTTTGATTAAGGAAAGATTAAATTAAGAGTTAAATACTCTTTTTTTAATCTTTTTATAATGAACATCATAAAATTTATTAGGTGATTTTTGGTGTTTAATAGGATATTTGAATATGTAAAAGATACAAAATTTAAAATTATATATGAAGAAAATAAAGTTAATATAATAAATTATAAACAAATAAGTGATTTTACAGATAAAAAAATTGATATATTAACTGACAAGTATTTAATAAATATTGTAGGGACTTCTTTAGCTATTAATAAGATGTTAAGTGATGAGTTACTTATAAATGGCAATATTGAGGGAATTTATTTTAAAAAGATAGATGAATAATTATTATACGATACTTGTATCTACCAAAAATCCAAGTCGTTATTTTAGAAGATTATTAAAAAATAATATTGAAGTATTTGATATAAAATATTTTGATGATAAAATAGAATTTAAGATTTCTTATTTAGATTATCTTCGATTACTTAAAATAAAAACAATAGATAAAATGGAAATAGTTAGAATAAGTGGTAGTGTAAGATACAAAAAAATAGGTAAATATTATCATTTTTTTATCTACTGCTTTATTTTCTTTTTTATATTAACATTTATTTATTCTAAAATGATTTTTTTTATTAATATAAAAACAGATGATATAAATGTCAAAAAAATTATAAGTGAAGAATTGAAAAAAAATGATATTACTATTTATTCTTTTGCCAAAAATTATAAGACTTTAAATAATATTTCTGAAAAAATAAAAAGAAATAATTCTTCTTTAATTGAATGGATTGAAATATCTCATGATGGGGTAAGTTATAATGTTTCTCTTGTGTTAAAAGTGAGAAAAGATGAAAAAAAGATTACTTCTAATCACAATATTATTGCATCAAAAAATGGTATTATTAAAGATATGTATGTTACAAGTGGAGAAGTTATTAAAAATAAAGGAGATTATGTTTCAAAAGGAGACATAATTGTAAGTGGTTTAATTTATAAAAACGAAGATGTCAAAAATATTGTTGATGCTAAAGCTAGAGTTTATGCTGAAACATGGTATAAAGTAAAATTAAGGATGAATTTAAAGACTAGAGAAAAAGTAAAAGATAAAAAAGTAGTGAAGCTTGTTTTTAAAATTTTAAATAAAGATATAACTATCTTTAAAATAGAAAAAGACGATTTAAAATTAAAAAATAATATTTCATTAATTAATTCTTCTTTCTTTAATATAAAAATAATTAATGAATATCAGTCACACTATGTTGAAAAAAATTATACAAAAAATGATGCTGTTTTACTCCTTACAAAAAAAGCAGAGTCTGAAATATTAAAAAAGTTAAATGACGATGAAAAGATATTGAGTCAAAAAACTTTGAAAATTACAAGTGAAAATGGTAAAATAAGTGTAGAAGTTTTTTTTAAGCTTTATGAAAATATTGCTAAAAAAGTTGAAATTGAACTAAGTAATAATGTAAATTAAGGAGAAGAAAAGTTATGCTTGTAGACATGAGGGATATATTTATAAATATGTTAGATTATACGTGGCCTGTTATTGTTATTTCAATGGTTATTGTGATAAGTTTTAGAATAACTGATTTAATAATAAAAAAAACTCGTCCTGTTATATATAATGAATTACTTAATTTATTGTTTATTATTTATATATTGTGTTTATTCCAAGTTGTTACAATTCAAGATGTAAGTTTCGGTGGTGCAAACCTTATTCCTTTTAAAGAGATATTTCGATATGATATTGGCAGTTACTTATTTTATAAAAATATTTTAGGAAATGTATTATTATTTTTACCATTTGGTCTTATGGCTTGTTATATATTAAAAATAAAAAGAGTAAGTACGATGATAATACTTTCTTTAATATCATCTTTTTCGATCGAAATAACTCAATTATATATTGGAAGAGTGTTTGACGTTGATGATGTTATTTTAAATGTTTTAGGATCAGTTATTGGATTTTATTTGTTTAAGTTACTTGAAAAGATTTTTAATTTGCTGCATAATAAAATTGCTAAAGAGTGGGTAATTAACATTTTAATGTTTATTTTTATAATTATTGTTGTGAGGTTATTAGTTTAATGAAAAAGTTTAATGTTTATAATGAAACAGGTAGAAATTTAAGAAAAGAAATTAAAAATATTAAAGATATTTTACATATTGCTATAAAGTTTGAAGATGTAAAAAATGTTTATTTTAATGTTATTATTGTAGATAACGAATATATAAGAAATATTAATAAAACTTATCGTAATATTGATAGAGAAACTGATGTTATATCGTTTGCTTTGGAAGATAATGAAAAGGAAAATTTAGCTAATATTAGACTTCTTGGTGATATATATATATCAATTGATAAAGCAATATCACAAAGTATAGAATATGGACATAGTTTATCTAGAGAAATTAGTTTTCTTGCTGTTCATGGTTTTTTACATTTATTGGGGTATGATCATATGAAAAAAGAAGATGAAAAAGTAATGTTTTCAAAACAGGAGATGATATTAAGTGAAAAAAAATTTAGTAGAAGATAAAAAAATAAAAAAAGTAAAAGAAAAAAGTTTTAAAAGGTTTATTTCGTCTTTTAAATATTGTTTTGAAGGAATGAATTATGCTTTTTATAATGAAGTAAATATAATGGTTATGATTATTATTGCTATTATTGCTCTTGTTTTAGGAGTTTTATTGAAAATAAATTATGTTGAAACTTTAGTTATTGTGACATTAATTGGAGTTGTTTTATCTCTTGAGATGGTTAATACTGCACTTGAAGCAACAGTTGATTTAGTTACCGAAGAAAAAAAGCCTCTTGCTAAGGTAGCTAAAGACTGTGCAAGTGGTGCTGTCGGCATTATGAGTATTATTTCTTTGATTGTTGGTATAATGATTTTTTTACCAAAAATATTAAATTTATTTTAAGGAGCTTATCATTTATGAAAGAAAAATTATTGACACTTCTTGAAAATTCGTATGCAGAATATTCTAAATTTAAAGTATCTTGTGTTTTAGTATGCAAAGATAAAAAAGAGTTTTATGGGGTAAATGTTGAAAATTCATCTTTCGGTGCAACTATTTGTGCCGAAAGAAATGCTATTTTTAGTGCAATTACTTGTGGTTATAAAGCAAGTGATTTTGATAAAATATATATTATGAATAACGGTGGTAAAATTTGTACTCCTTGTATGTTATGTAGACAAGTATTTGTTGAATTTTTTTCAAGTGATGTAGAAGTATATTGTTATGATATTAATGGTAATTATAAAAAATATACAGTAGGTATTTTATGTCCAGATAGTTTTTCAATGGAGGATTTAAAATGAATGATGAAATAAAAAGTGGATTTGTAAGCATAGTTGGAAGACCAAACGTTGGTAAATCAACTTTAATTAATAAACTTATTAATAAAAAAATAGCAATCACATCAGATAAAGTTGGTACAACAAGAAATAATATATATGGAATTTTAAATGAAGACAATTATCAGATAATATTTATTGATACTCCAGGAATTGGTAAAGCTTACAATAAACTTGGTGAAGTATTAAATAGTAAAGCGTATTCTAGTTTTGAAAATGATATTGTTTTATTTTTAGTAGATATTGCAAGTGGTTTTGGATTAAACGATAATAAAATCTTAAAAAAATTAGAGGAAGAGAAAAAAGAAGTTATTTTAGTTTTAACAAAAATTGACTTAATAAAAAAAGATAAAATTTTAGAAGAAATAAGTAAATTGAAAGATTTATATAACTTTTTAGCAATTGTTCCAATTTCTTCTTTAAAAAATGATAACATTGATGAATTAAAAAAAGTTATAAAAGAAAATTTGAAAGATAACATAAAATATTTTGATGATGAGACAATAACTAATGTTTCAGAAAAGTTTTTAGTAGGGGAAATAATAAGAGAAAAAGTTTTAAATTTGACAAAAGAAGAAGTTCCTCATGCTGTTACTTGTGTTGTTGAAAAAATGAATTTTAAGAAGCATATTTGCGAGATAGATGCTTTAATTGTTGTAGATAGAAAAAATTTAAAGTCTATCATAATAGGGAAAAATGGTAGAATGTTAAAAGAAATTGGAAGGCAAGCAAGAGAAGATATTGAAAAACTTTTAAGTCTAAATGTTTATTTGAATTTATTTGTGAAAGTAATTGAAAATTGGCGTGAAAAAGAAAATTTATTTGATGAATTAGGAATTTTAAAAGAAGATGATTAAAATATAATATAGTTGCTCATTATATTAATATAAAGGGTGATTATAATGAATGATTTGTTGTGGAATTTATTTAAAACAACAGGTGATATGAAATATTATTTATTTTTAAAAAAGCTGGAGAGTTGTAAATCATATGAAAATAGAGAAAGTTTTGGGAATAATAATAAGTGATGTAAATTATGGTGAATCGAGCAAAGTTTTAAATGTTTTTACTAAAGAATATGGAAGAATTGGAATTATATCAAAGGGATGTCGTAATTTAAAAAGTAAATTAAGAAGTGTTAGTACAAAACTAACTTATGGTTATTTCAATATTTACTATAAAGAGGAAGGTCTATCTACTTTGATAAGTGTTGATATATTAAATGAATTTATAAAGACAAAAAAAGATTTAAGTAAAATTGGTTGCAGTGCATACTTACTTGATCTAACAAATCAAGTTTTAAAGCAAACAAATAATAAAGAAATATTTCCTATTTTAATTAGTAGCATAGAAAAAATTGAAGAAGGAATAGATCCTCTTAGTATTACCAATGTTGTGGAACTAAAATATTTAAAATATTTAGGGGTAATGCCAATTCTTGAATGTTGCAGTATTTGTAATAATAGTACTGATATTATTACGATAAGTAGTGAAGCAGGTGGCTATATTTGTAAAAAATGTTACAATAATGAATATATTGTTGATCCTAAAACTATTATGCTTTTAAGAATGTATTATTATGTTGATATTAGTAAGATAAAGGTTTTTAATATTAAAGATAAAAATAGAACAGAAATAAATAATTTTTTAGAAAATTATTATTCTAGGTATACCGGAGTATATTTAAAATCAAAAAATTTTCTAAATCAAGTAAGGGAATAACTAAAAACGTTATTTTTTTTATTTCATTTATGATATAATTAATTAATAATAGAAAAGAGGTATTTTAAATGGTAGATTTTTTAAGTCAAAATATTTATTTATTAATTGTTGTTATTATAGGTGTTATATTCTTAATTATATTAGCTAGGTTTTTAGGAGGTAAGAAAACTAAAAAGAGTGATTATGAAATGGATAATATAAATCCAGTTTATTTTACTCAACAACATAGTGAATCGTTTGACAATAGAGTATCAAATAACACTATTGATAATAGTAATAATACTAATTTTAATAATGATTTTAATATGAATCAAAATGAAAGTGTTGGTAATAATTTAAATGAAAATGTTACAGATATTGCTAATTTAAATGATAGTAATGCTAAACAAATGAATACTATAAATAATGGATTTGATGGAAATTCAAGTAATACTTATTCAAATACAAATACTAATTTTGATAGTAACGAAATATATAAAAGTGATAATCCTAACGGACCAGATGTTTATGATAATTATATAAATAAAATCTTAAATGAAAGTCAAACAAAAGAAAATGAAGTAAAATAAAGAAAAATAGTTGCGTTTTCAAAACTTTTAGTGTATAATTTACTAAGCAAGTTGATTGTTAATCAACGTTAGGTAGAAAAAGGAGTGATATTATGGCAGTTCCAGCTAGAAAAGTTTCAAAAACAAGTCAAAGAACAAGAAGAGCACATCAGGCACTTACTGCAAAAGAGACTACTAAATGTCCAAGTTGTGGAGCAGTAATTAAACCACATAGAGTTTGTAGAGAATGTGGTTCTTATAAAGGAAAATCAATTGTAAAAGAAGATAAAGAATAAGAAATTATTCTTTTTTTCTTTTTAATATTTAAATAATGTTTATTTTTTTATATAATAAAAAAAGAAGGTGTTTGTAAATGAAATTGGTAAAAGATTTTGATGATTATAAAATAATTGCAATGTCTAATGGAGAAAAATTAGAAAAATGGAGCAATTATTATTTATTAAGACCCGATCCAGAGATAATTTGGCAAGAAAAATTAGATAAAAGTTTAGCTCACGCTTATTATCATCGTTCAACAAGTGGCGGAGGCTATTGGGAAAAAACAAAAAAAATGAAGGATTCTTGGCAAATAAGTTACAAAGATTTAACTTTTAATGTTAAACTTATGGGTTTTAAACATACAGGTATTTTCCCAGAACAAAGTGTTAACTGGGATTTTATGATGGATAAAATAAAGTCTGCTAACAGGAATATTAAAGTATTAAATCTTTTTGCTTACACAGGTTGTGCTAGTTGTTGTTGTTTAAAATCCGGTGCTAGTGTTGTCCATGTCGATTCTAGTCGTGGAATGGTAGATTGGGCTAAAGAAAATGTGAAATCATGTGGATTAGAAGATAAACCAATTAGATTTATAGTAGATGATTGCATTAAATTTGTCGAACGAGAAATACGAAGAGGAAACAAATATGATGCAATTATAATGGATCCACCATCATTTGGAAGAGGTGCTAATAAAGAAGTTTGGAGTATTGACAAAGATCTTTTTCATCTAGTAAGTTTGTGTTTAAATGTTTTAAGCGAAAAACCACTTTTTTTTATTATAAATACTTACACAGCTGGTCTTTCTAAAATTGTAGTTGAAAATATTTTAAAACTTACTGTTGGTCAAAAATTTCCTGGTAATATATGCTCTTATGAACTTGGAATAAAAGGAGAAAATGGCTTAATTCTTCCTTGTGGGGTGTGTGGAAGATATGAAGAATGATTTAGAAATACTTTATGAAGATAATCATATTATTGTTGTTTTTAAAAAAATAAATGTCTTATCTCAAGGCGATAATACAAATGATATTGATATGTTGACGATCATAAAAAAATATATAAAAGAAAAATACCAAAAACCGGGTAATGTTTATTTAGGACTTGTTCATAGATTAGATAGACCAACATCTGGTATTATGGTATTTGCAAAAACAAGTAAAGCTTCTTCAAGACTTTTTAAAGAAATAGAAAATAAAGAGTTTAAAAAAAGTTATTTAGCAGTAGTACAAGGTTATTTAGAAGATAAAGAGGGAATATTAGAAGATTATATAAAAAAGGATGATAATAACAATAGTATCATTTCAACAAAAGAAAATGGAAAATATGCTAAGTTAGAGTATAAAGTCTTATCATTTAAAAATAACTTATCACTTGTTAAAATCAATTTAATAACAGGACGTCATCATCAAATAAGAATCCAATTTAAATCAAGAAATCATCCCTTGTATGGCGATCAAAGATATGGCAAAAAAGATCAAAATCAATTAGCATTATGTGCATATAAACTTTCATTTATTCACCCAGTAACAAAAGAAAGATTAAATTTTGTAAGATATCCAGACTATGGAATATTTAAAGAATTTAATTTAGAAAATTTATGAGAATACAAATAGATAATAAATTTTATGAAGTAGTAATTAACTACAAAAATAATAAAAATATGTATATGAGAGTAAAAGATGACTTAAAAATATATATAACCGCACCTAAATATTATAAAGATAAGGTAATTACTGAGTTTATAAATAAGAATATAAATTTTATTGAAAAACAAATAAAAATAATTGAAGAAAAAAAAGATCGTCAAAAAGATAAATTTCTATTTTTAGGGGATTCTTACGATATAAATTATATCGAAGGAAAAAAAATTTATTTCATAAAAGATCAAGTATATATTGGAAGATTGTCTAATGTTGATAATTTTTATAGAAAACAAGCACAAGAACTTTTTAATGAAAGGCTTATTTATTGCTATAATTTATTTACTGAAAATATACCATATCCAACTATTAAAATAAGAAAAATGACAAGTAAATGGGGAGTTTGTAATACAACTAAAAAGGAAATAACTCTTAATTTAGATTTAGTAAAAATAGATATAAAATATTTGGATTACGTTATAGTACATGAGTTAAGTCATTTAATTTATCCAAATCATTCTAAATATTTTTGGGAAGTAGTTTCAAAATACGTTAAGGAATATAAAATTTATCGAAAGGAAATGAATTATATATTGTAAAGGAAAGTGTTATGATAATAGAAAGTTTAACTAATAAAAAAATAAAAGAAGTAGTGAAATTAAAAAATAAAAATAATCGTGATAGTAAGAATAAATTTATAATTGAGACTAAGAATTTGATAGAAGAAGCAATCAAAAATAATTTATTAGAAGAGTTATATGTTTTAGAAAATACGTCAATTGATTTTTTTGTTCCTGATGACGTTAATATATTCTTTGTTAAAGATTTAGTTTTTAATAAGATATCTTCTTTAAATACAAGTAAGTATTTAGGAATATGTAAGAAAATAAATGATAATGGTTTTTTTGGCAAACGTTTTTTACTTTTAGATAATATCCAAGATCCAGGAAATTTAGGAACTATTATAAGAACAGCATTAGGGTTTAATATTGATACAATTATAATTAGCGTAGATAGTTGTGATATGTATAACGATAAAGTAATAAGAGCAAGTGAAGGTGCTATTTTTAAAATAAATATAATAAGAGAAGATTTAACAAAAGCAATTAATATTTTAAAAGATAGAAATTTTATTATTTATGGAACTGATGTTATTAATGGAATGCCTCCAAAAGATATTAAAGTAAAAGATAATTTTGCATTAATTGTTGGTAATGAAGGAAATGGGGTAAGACCTAATATTAAAGATTTATGTGATAAAAATATTTATATAAATATAAATAAAGATTTAGAAAGTTTAAATGTATCAATTGCAACAGCAATTATTCTTTACGAATTTAATAGATAATATTTATAAAACTGTAAATATTATTTTTTTTATACATAAATTTAATAGATGATAAAGGAAGTGATTTTTTATATATAAAATAAATAAATTATCGTATTTATATCAAGATTTAGAACCATTTATTGATACTAAAACAAATGCTTATCATTATAATAAGCATTATAAGACTTATTTAAATAATTTAAATAAATATTTAAAAGCTAATAATTATGATTTTAGATATAAACTAGAGGAACTTGTTTATCATATTGATGATTTTATGTTAAATAAAGAAGATATTATATTTAATCTTGGTGGAGTTTTAAATCATGATTTGTATTTTAAAAGTTTAAGTATATCTTTTAATAAACCAACTGGTAATTTAGAAAAAAGTATTAATAAAAAATATGGTTCTTTTGATAATTTTTATAGTAAGTTAAAAGAAGAAGCTTTAAAACTTAAAGGATCTGGATATACTTTTTTAGTAATAGATAATTTGGGTAATTTAGAAATAATTAACTTATCAAATCAAGATTTTCCTTTGTTTTATGGATATATTCCACTTATAAATATAGATTTATGGGAACATGCTTATTATTTAAATTATCAAAATGATAGATCTAAATATCTTGATAATTTGAAAGAAGTAATCGATTTTACAAATGCAAGTAATATTTACAATAATATTTTTAAAACAATAGATTAAATTATAAAAATTAAGTTCTTTTAGGGACTTTTTTTCTTTACTTTATTATTGTATAATATTCTAATGAATGGATGATGTTTATGGATTATGTTTATGTTGGACGTATTATTACAACTCATGGAATAAAAGGTGAACTTAAAATAAGATCTAGTTTTGAATACAAAAATAAAGTATTTGTAGTTGGTCAAAAGCTTTTTATTGGTGAAAATAAGGAGTGTCATGAAATATTAAGTTATAGAAAACATCAAGAATATGATATGGTAGTTTTAAGTGATATATTAGATATAGATAAGGCAATTGGTTATAAAAAGGAATTAGTTTATGCTTTAAAAAGTGATATAAGTTTAAAAAATAATGAATATCTTGATAGTGATTTATATGGATTTACTTGTTTTTTTAACAATGAAAAAATAGGTATTGTTAAAAAAATTACTTTTGAAGGGAGAGAAAATTTTGTTATTCGTTTAGATAGTGGAATAATTATTCCTAAAAATAATCATTTTATTGAAAGTATTGATTTTGATGCCAAAAAAATTATTTTTAAGAATTTGGAGGGGTTTTATTGAAAATAGATATTTTAACGATTTTTCCGGATATATTTAAAAACTTTTTAAATGAATCTATTGAAAAACGTGCAATTTTAAAAAAGTATGTAGAGATAAATGTTGTTAATTTTAGAGATTATACAACTGATCCTCATGGTAAAGTAGATGATACGCCATACGGTGGAGGAGCTGGTATGGTTTTGATGGCTCAACCAATTGTTGATTGTGTAAATAGTTTAAAAAAAGATGATAGTTTGGTTATTTTGCTTACTCCTTCTGGTAAAACTTATAATCAACGTCTTGCTAATAATTTAAAAAATTATAAACATTTAATTATTATTTGTGGACATTATGAAGGATTTGATGATAGAATAAAATCAGTAGTTGATATGGAAATTTCAATTGGTGATTATATTTTAACAGGTGGAGAAATACCTGCTATGGCAATAGTTGATTCAGTAATTAGGTTAATACCTGGTGTTATTAGAAGTGAATCACTTGAAAGTGAGTCTTTTGATGATAATTTACTTGATTATCCAACATATACAAAACCAAGAGATTTTCGTGGTATGAAAGTCCCAGAAGTATTACTAAGTGGTGATCATAAAAAAATTGATGAATATAGACAATCTGAGAGACTAAGAATTACTGAAGAAAAAAGAAAAGATTTACTAAATTAGAGGTGGGTTTAATGGAAAATGTAAAGCGCTTTATTGTTTCTAAAAGAGAATTAAAAGATGCAATTGTTTATCTTGAATATAAAAATAATGGTTTCTATGTCAAACCAAAAAAGAAACTTACGTTTAACGATATGATTGAAGTTGATGAAATGGTTGTTATAAATCAAACTCTAATCGATAAACTTGTTTCAAGAAAATGTAAAATAAATTTAAAAAGAATTTTAGAAATGACTGCTAATATGTATGACGAAGAAGACGATGATAATGGTGATACTGTTAATAATATTTTAGATGATATTATGCGCTTTAGAATGCTTCTTGATAATAAATATAAAAACTATATGGACCAAAAAGAATATAAAAAGTATTTAAAAAAACTTGAAATAATTGAAAGTGAAGTAAAATTAAAACAATTATCAAGAAAGTATTTTGATAAGGAAGAATTAAAGCCTAAAAAGGGAAGATAATATTTATAAATACTAGACAAATATAGATAATTGTGTTAAAATCATATTCGTTCTTGTGCAATTCGATGATCTAAAAAATATTTATTAAAGAAGTATACTTGATTATGATTGCTTTTAAAATATAAGAAAAGGAGAGTGTTATTATGAATTTAGTTGATAAGATTGCAGCTAAACAAATAAGAAACGATATTCCTGAGTTTAGAGTTGGAGATACTGTTCGTGTTGATTACAAGATAATCGAGGGTAAAAAAGAACGTATTCAAGCTTATGAAGGAATAGTCGTAGCAAGAAGAGGTTCAGACATTAGTGAAACTTTTACAGTAAGAAAGATGTCTTATGGCGTTGGAGTTGAAAGAATTTTTCCTGTCAATTCTCCAAAAATTGCTAAGCTTACTGTTGTTAAGAAAGGTAAAGTTAGACGTGCTAAATTAAATTTCTTAAAGAACTATGTTGGCCAATTTAGAATAAAAGAAAGAGGACAAAAATAAAAAAGGGGCTTAGTGCCTCTTTTTATTAAATAAGGGTTTATGAGTAAAGAAAATTTAAAAGAAATAATTACATATATTATAATAATTGCTTTAGTAGTTATTATTAGAACATATTTTGTTACTTTGGTTAGAGTATCTGGAACAAGTATGGAAAGTACTTTAAAAAACGGGGATATTCTGGTATTAAATAAATATATATATAATAAAGATGATATAAAAAGATTTGATATTGTTGTTGTAAAAGAAAAAGATGAGAAATTAATTAAAAGAGTAATAGGACTTCCATCTGAGACACTAGAATATAAAGATAATACACTTTATATAAATGGTAAAGTGGTTAAAGAAGATTATTTAAAAGAAGAAACAAGTGATTATAAATATGAGGGAAAAATTCCTGAAAATTGTTATTTTGTAATGGGAGATAACCGTGATGTTTCACTTGATAGCAGGTATTTTGGATGTTTTGATAAAAAACAAATAAAAGGAAAAGTGATATATCAATTATTACCACTAAAAAAATTTGGGGAGATTAATTAATGAAAGAAAAAAAATTAGAGCATGTTGCGATTATAATGGATGGAAATGGTAGATGGGCTAAAAAAAGAGGTTTAGCAAGAAGTTTTGGTCATTTAGAAGGATCTAAGACGATTAATAAATTGGTAAGACATATCTTTAAGAAAAGAAATATTAAAGTCTTAAGTGTTTTTGCTTTTTCAACAGAAAACTTTAAACGTAGTAAAGATGAAGTTGATTATTTGATGAAATTATTTATAAAAATGTTTAAAGATTATGGAAAAGAAATGAAAGAGGATAATATTAGGGTTGTTTTTTCAAAAAAAGAAAAGGGTTTACCTTCCGAACTTGAAAAAATAATTACACAACTAGAAGAAGAAACAAAAGATAATGATGGATATATTTTTAATATTTGTATTAACTACGGTGGACAAGATGAAATTCTTGATATGACTAAAAAGCTTGCTAATAAAGTAAAAAATGGTGAAATTGATATTGAAGATATTACGAAAGAAGAAATTGCAAAAAATTTATATCAAGATTTACCACCGATTGATTTATTAATTAGAACAAGTGGTGAATATAGAATAAGTAATTTTATGTTATATCAATTAGCTTATGCTGAAATGTATTTTCCAGATACTTTGTTTCCAGATTTTAATGAAGAAGAATTTGACAAAGCACTTGATGTATATAATAATAGAGATAGAAGATTTGGAAATGCAAAATAAGACATTTTTGTCTTGTTTTTTTAAATTTTATAAGTATATTTTAGAAGTAAGAAAAGAGGTATTTTTATGAAACATGAAATGAAGTTAAATGATCTTCCATTTAACAAAATAAAAGTTGGAACTAAGAAGATCGAATTAAGATTAAATGATGAAAAAAGACAAAAAATTAAAGTATTAGATAAAATTGAGTTTACGAATAGAACAACAAATGAAAAGATGTTAGTAGGGGTTACTGATTTATTTAAATATAAAGATTTTGAAGAACTATATAAAAATTTTACTAAAGAAGAATTGGGTTATAGTAGAGATGAAGATTTTTCTTATAAAGATATGGAAAATTATTATTCTAAAGAAGAAATAAATAAATATGGAGTTTTAGGTATTAAAATAAGAAAAATATAAGGATTATTTAAATAATGATAGTAAAATAAAAGTAGTAGATATAAGTAAGGAGTAAAAAAATGATAGAAATTAAAAATGTTTCAAAAACATATAATGGAGTAAAAAAAGCACTTGATAATATAAATTTTAATATAGAGTCTGGAGAAATATTTGGTTTTATAGGTCATAATGGAGCAGGTAAAACAACTCTAATAAAGTCTATTGTTGGAATATTAGATTTTGAAGAGGGAGATATTCTAATAAATAATAAATCGATAAAAGTATCGCCAATTGAGTGTAAAAAAGAAATGGCTTATGTTCCAGATAATCCTATTTTATATGAAAATATGAAGGCAATTGATTTTATTAATTTTGTTTGTGATATGTATGATATATCATCTAAAAAAAGAGAAGAAAATATCTTGAGATATGTTAAAATGTTTGAAATTGAAGATAAATTAAATGATGATATTTCAAGTTTTTCACATGGAATGAAGCAAAAAGTTGCGTTAGTTTCGGCACTTTCTCACGATCCTAAAATTCTTATTATGGACGAGCCTTTTGTAGGTCTTGATCCAAAAGCTGTTTATTTTACTAAAGAACTAATGAAACAGATGAAAAAAGAGAAAAAGACAATTATTTTTTCTACTCATATTCTTGATGTCGCAGAAAAACTTTGTGATCGTGTATTAATTATTAAACAAGGTAAAATTGTTAAACTTGGCAAAATAGATGATGTAAAAGAAAACGAAGATGAGTCACTAGAACAAGTATTTTTAGAACTTGGAGAAAAAGAATGAAAACAGTATCTTTATTAAAAGCTATGTTAAGTCAAGATATGAATATATTTAAATATAGTACTAAAAAAAATTCTAGTAAAATAACAAAACTTCTTTTTCCAGCATTTTTATTTATATGTGTTTTTTTTAGTGTTTTAGCATATGCTTGGATGATTTCAGAAAAGTTATATGAAGTAAATTTAACTTATATTATCTTAACTATTTTTATTTTCTCTGTTTCAATTCTTATATTTATGGAAGGAATATATAAGTCTCAAGGTATTCTTTTTGAAGCAAAAGACAATGATTTATTATTTTCTCTTCCCATTCCTAGAAAAAAAATTCTTTTTGCTCGAATATTTAAATTATTATTTTTTCAATATATATATGATTTAATGTTTGTTTTACCAGCTTTTATATGCTATTCATTACTTGAACATCCAAATTTTAATTTTTATTTTATTTCGTTTATAATGACTTTTTTAATTCCTATTATTCCAACTATATTATCAAGTATTATAGGATATATAGTAAAGTTATTAGCAAGTAAATCTAAATATAAAAAAATTATCCAAACACTTCTTTCATCTATTATTTTTCTTGTTATCTTTTTTATCAGTTTGAATACAAATTCACTTATTAATAGTATAATAAGTAAAGCATCAAGTATAAATGAAATATTAATGAAAATATATTATCCAGTAGGGTTATATGTAAGTTTAATAAATAAGTTTAATATAGTAGAATTTATAAAATTGTTGCTAGTTAATATTGTGCCATTTGTCTTGTTTATAATATTAGGTTCAAAATTATATTTTAAGATAATTTTTAATTTTCAAAATAATTTTGTTAGGCAAAAGAAGTATTCTAAAAGAAATATTTTTAAACAAAAAAAACCTATTACTTCCTTAGTATCTAAAGAGTTACGAAGATTTTTATCATCACCTGTATATATGTTTAATACATCATTTGGTCTTATTTTAGTAGTTGCAATTTCTATTATTTTAGTAATAAAAGGAGAAGATGTTTTTAACTATATTTTACAAAGTTATCAAATTAATGCAAATATATCAATATATGTGTGTTTCTATTTTCTTATTTTATTTTCTACTGCGATGACATCTATATCATCGTCTAGTATATCTTTGGAAAAAGAAACGATTAATATTACTAAATGTTTGCCAATTAAAGAAGAATTAATATTAAAATCAAAGATTTTGTCTTGTTTTATTATTGAGCTTCCCTTTCTATTACTTGGGGAATTAATCTTTTTTTTCTATTTTAAACCAAATATTTTTTATATAGCATCAATTTTTTTAATTGGTTTTATTGTTATATTACTATCTGCATTAATAGGTCTTATTGTTAATTTAAAATATCCTAAAATGAACGCATCAAATGATACAGAAGTAGTAAAACAAAGTATTAGTTCAATGATATCTATTTTTATTGGAATGGGATTATTTGTAATTAGTATTATTAGTTTTGTTTATCTTAGTAAAATTTTTTCAACAGAAAAATATATAGTATTACATTTAGTTATATTATCTATTATTAATCTTGTTTTGTATTATATTTTGATTAATTATTCAGTAAAAGATTATCGAAGAATTAATGTTTAATAAAATAATGAACAATAAAATCTTATAAAAAATCTATGAATTTTACTTGTAAAAAACTTAAAATTGTTGTATAATTTTAAAGATTTTACAAAAAGAGGGTGTAGTAAAAAATGGAAAAAATAATTAATATAGCAGTAGTTGCGCACGTTGATGTTGGTAAATCAACTTTAGTAGATGCACTTTTAAATCAATGTGGTTCTTTAAAAACAAGTGAAAAAGAAGAACATCAAATAATGGATAGTAATGATCTTGAAAAAGAAAGAGGAATTACTATTTATTCTAAAAATTGTTCAGTAAGATATAAAGATTATAAAATAAATATTGTTGATACTCCAGGACATGCTGATTTTTCAAGTGAAGTTGAACGTATTATTAAGACAGTTGATACAGTTATTTTGCTTGTTGATTCAAAAGAAGGACCAATGCCTCAAACAAGGTTTGTATTAGAGCAAGCGTTAAAACAAAATTTAAATCCAATTTTATTTATTAATAAGATAGATAAAAAGGATGCTAGAATTGATGATGTTGTTAATATGACATTTGATTTATTTGTCGATTTGGACGCTAACGATAAACAACTAGATTTTCCAATTATTTATGGTATAGCAAGAGAAGGTATTGCAAGATATGAAGTTGATGATAATAATAATGATATTATTCCGCTTCTTGATACAATAATAAAACATACAAAGCCATACGAAGAAGATGAAAATAGTCCTTTACAAATGCAAATTTCATCACTTGCTTATGATGATTATTTAGGAAGACTTGGTGTTGGTCGTGTTTTAAAGGGGACATTAAAAAGTGGAGATATGGTTGCAATATCTAAAAATAGTGGTGAAGTTGTATCTTCTAGAGTTGGTAAGATATTTGTAAATGAAGGTATAGAAAAAAAAGAAGTAAAAAGTGCTTGTCCAGGTGAAATTGTTGTTTTTCAAACAATATCTGATATATCAATAGGAGATACAATTTGTGATTTAAATAATATTGATCCTCTTCCTCCAATCGAGATAGAAGAGCCAACTATGTCAATGAACTTTTTAGTTAATTCTTCTCCTTTTGCAGGAAGAAGCGGAAAGTTCTTAACAAATAGACATATTAAAGAAAGACTAGATAAAGAATTAGAAACTAATGTTGGTTTAAAAGTTGAAAGTTTAAACGGTGCAGATGGATATAAAGTATCTGGTAGAGGAGAACTTCACTTATCTATTTTACTTGAAAAGATGCGTAGAGAAGGATATGAACTTTCAGTATCAAAACCTGTTGTGTTAACAAAAGATATTGATGGTGTAAAATGTGAACCATTTGAGACTGTATTAATCACTTGTCCAAATGATTATGCTGGAACAATTATTAATGATTTAAATGAAAGAAAAGGATCTTTAGTTTCAATTACAAATGATGAAAATTATACTCATTTAGAGTTTTCTTGTCCAACAAGAGGTCTTATCGGTTATCGCTCTAACTTTATTACAAATACCAAGGGTGAGGGAATAATGG
>CAKONT010000003.1 GCA_934097255.1 uncultured Bacilli bacterium | reverse complement strand
AAAAAATTATCTATAGGAGGTAAAAAAGGAGTAAAAAAATCAAGCTATGACATAAAAATAATTGAATTAATCGCTGATGAACTTATTAGTTATTATAATGAAGCTGATTTAAATAGTGATAGTTTTTTTACTCTAACACTTCGTGAATTAAGTAAAAAATATCAAATACCAACATCTACTCTTGCTGATAATTTTAAAAGATTAGATCTTATAAGAAAAAATAGATTAAAAGAAATATTTGAATATAATAAAAAACTAGGAAAATATAAAAAATGACTAATTCTATATATATTCATATTCCATTTTGTAAAGATATTTGTTCTTACTGTGATTTTTGTAAATTATATAAAAATAAAATTTTTGTTAAATCTTATCTTGATGAGTTAGAAAAAGAAATAAAAAAATATTATCAAAAAGATATTATTAAAACATTATATATAGGTGGAGGAACGCCTAGCTCTTTAAATATTACTGAGCTTAAAAAACTTTTTAAAATAATAGATATTTTTAAATTGTTTAAGAATTGTGAATTTACTTTTGAATGTAATATAAATGACATAAATGAAAAATTATTACTTTTTTTAAAAAACAATAAAGTTAATAGATTAAGTATAGGTGTACAAAGTTTTAATAAAAATCTACTTAATGTGATGAATAGAAAATATTGTAATGTTAAAGAAAAAATAAAAGTTGCTAAGAAATATTTTTCTAATATAAATGTTGATTTGATATATGGAATAAATGGTGAAACAATAGCTTCTTTAAAAGATGATTTAGATAATTTTTTGAGTTTAGATATTAATCATATATCTATTTATTCTTTAATATTAGAAGAAAATACGTTATTAAAAGTTAATAATTATGTAGAAATAGATGATGAAGAAAATAGGAAGATGTATGATTATATTAGAAAATATTTAAAAAAACATGGTTTTTTACAATATGAAATAAGTAATTTTTGTAAGGCTGGATACTTTTCAAAACACAATTTAGTTTATTGGAATAATTTAGAATATTATGGATTTGGTCTTGGAGCAAGTGGATTTTTAAATAATATTCGTTATACAAATACTAGAAGTTTAAATAATTATTTAAAAGGAAATTATCGTATTGAAGAGTATAGTGTCTCGTTAAAAGAAAATATGGAAAATTTTATGATTTTGGGACTTAGAAAAATAAAGGGAGTTTCAAAAAAAGATTTTTATAATCGCTATAATAAGAAAATAGATGAAGTTTTTAATGTTGAGAAATTAAAAGAAAATAAAAATAATTTTTATATTTCAAAAAAAGATTTATTTGTTGAAAATAGTATTCTAGTGGATTTTATTGATATATAAAGGAGAAATTGATGGGAAAATTAATATTAATTGAAGGTACAGATTGTTCTGGAAAGGAAACTCAAAGTAAGTTACTTGTTGAAAAACTAAATAAAAAGGGGTATAAAAGTTGTTATTTTACTTTTCCAAATTATGATACACCGACTGGTAAAATAGTTGGTGGACCTTATTTAGGAAAAGAAGAAATATGTAAAAGTTTTTTTGATCATGCGGCAAATGTTGATGCGAAAGTTGCAAGTTTATATTTTGCAGCTGATCGATATTATAATTTAGAAACACTAAAAAAACTAATAGATTCTAATGACTATGTTATTTTAGATCGATATGTATATAGTAATATGGCGCATCAGGGAGGAAAAATATTAGACGATAAGAAAAGATATGAAATGTATAAATGGTTGGATGATTTAGAATTTAATTTTCTTAACTTGATAAAGCCAGATAAAGTTATATTTTTACACATGCCATATGAGTTTGCCAAAGAGTTAAAGAAAAATAGAAAGTTTCTTGACGAACATGAAAAAGATGATTTACATTTAAAGCATGCTGAAAAAGCATATTTGGAGTTAGTTGATTTATATAATTTTATTTATATTAATTGTATCTTAGATAACAAAATAAGATCTGTTGATGACATTAATGAAGAGATAATAAGAGTTTTAAAATAGTTTATATCATTTAAAACTTTTTTCTTTGTATTGACTTTAATAGTCAATATAGACTAAAATTGTAGTTAGAATAGAAAGTGTAAGGAGTTAGTGATATGGACAATAATACGAATAACGAAAATAATATAGCTGATGTAAATAATTTAAATAATAATCAAATAGATAATAATGTACAAGTTCAAAATAATCAAACTTTTCAGTCTAATAACATACAAAATGAAGAAAATATAAATATTAATAATACTAATAATACTAATAATACTAACAATATTAATAATACTAATAATACTAACAATATTAATAATACTAATAATACTAACAATACTAATAATACTAATAATACTAATAATACTAATAATACTAACAATACTAACAATACTAATAATACTAACAATATTAATAATACAAGTACTAATCAAAATATAAATACTCACAATATAAATGCTAATTCAAATATGAATACTAACCAAAACATGAATAATAATTTTAATGTACCAAATAGAAATTATAATAGTGTTAAGGAAGTAGCTAAAAAAACAAGATATAAATATCTTGTTTATAATAGTCAAGGAAGTAAAATGAAAGGTTATATCGATGCTTATAATAAAAAGGAAGTTGAAGCTTTTTTAAATAATGAAGGTTATAGAATTATAAGTATTACGATATCAAAGGATATATATTTTGGAAGTGAAAAGATAAAAATATCAGAACTTGCTTTTATGCTTACACAACTTTCAACTTATTTGAAAGCTGGTATTTCTTTAATTGATGCAATAGGTATTCTTGAACATCAGACAGTTGATGCTAGAAAAAGAAGAGTTTGTTCTAATATAAAATATGAGCTTGTGAAAGGAGAGAATTTATCTAATGCTTTAGCAAGTCAAGGTAATGTTTTTCCACAATTACTTATTAATATGATAAAAACTTCTGAAATGACGGGAGATCTCCCATCTATTTTAGATGATATGACGGAATATTATACAACGCTTGATAGGACAAGAAAAGCAGCAGTTAGTGCAATGATTTACCCAACAATTATATTTGTTTTCTCACTTATGGTTATTGCTTTTATCTTCACTTTTGTTATTCCACAATTTGTTGATATGTTTAACGAAAATGATGCAACAATTCCAGCGATTACAACTATTGTTATAAAAATAAGTAATTTTCTAACAACAAAAGGACTTTATTTAATTGGTGCTATTGGCGTTATTTTACTTTGTTATGCTCTTTTGTTTAAACATGTTCGCTCTTTTAGAAAAGCTATGCAATCATTTTATATGAAGCTTCCGGTTGTTGGAGATATAATTATTTACAAAGAAGTTGCTATGTTTACAAAAACTTTTGCTTCATTATTAAATCATGATGTATTTATTACTGATTCGATGGCTATTTTAAGTAATATTACAAGTAACGAGGTTTATTCAGATATTATTTCTGATTCAATAAAATATTTACAACGTGGAGCAAGAATTAGTGATTCGTTTAAAGGAAAATGGGCATTTCCAGTTGTTGCTTATGAAATGTTACAAACTGGTGAAAATACCGGACGTCTTGCAACTATGATGGAATATGTTGCAAAATATTATGACGATTTACATTCAAATTACATTAAAAGATTAAATACGTTTATTGAACCTGTAATGATTGTTTTTTTAGCAGTTGTTGTTGGTATAGTTGTATTATCTGTTGTTGTACCAATGTTTTCTATGTACGGACAAATCTAATAAGGACGTGATGATCGTGATATACTTTTTAATTTTATTTTTCGTTTTTGGGGCGGTAATGGGAAGTTTTTATAATGTCGTATCTTACCGCCTTTCTAATGATTTATCAATTGTAAACCCAAAAAGAAGTTATTGTCCAAACTGTAATCATCAATTATCTTCTAAAGACTTGGTACCTATTTTTTCTTATTTAGTTTTAAAAGGAAAATGCCGCTATTGTTCGAATAAAATTTCTATTTTTTATCCGATTGTTGAGTTATTTACTGGTCTTTTATTTTCTGTTTGTTACTATTCTTTTGGGTTTAGTTTTGATCTTATTATTTCTTTAACTTTAGTTAGTTTATTATCAATAGTTATTTTTAGCGATTTAAATTATTATATAATCCCTGATCAAGCAAGTATTTTTTGTGGTATTATAATTTTTATTGCAAACATATTTCGTTTTGGATTTTTAGGATCACTAAAATATTTATTATATGGTTTTATTATGTTTATGTTTATGTATTTATTAATGCTTTTTGGTAATTTTCTATTTAAAAAAGAAACTCTTGGTGGAGGAGATATAAAACTTTTATTTGTTCTTGGAATGACTGTACCATTAATTTATTCGTTTTTTGGAGTTGTTTTAGCAACATTTCTTGCTTTACCAGTTGCCATATTTCTTTTCATATTTAAAAAAGATAAAGTTGTTCCTTTTGGACCATTTCTTATTATTTCTTTTTTACTATTATTCTTTTTTAAATTAGACGATCCTAGTCTTCTTTATAATTATTTTTTGTAAAATAAGTGTTAAACTTATTTTTTTTTGTCAAATTATGACGTTTTTGTTTACAAATATATGAATTAATAGTAAAATTAGGGTAGTTAAGTGGATTGATGTGTCAGAAAGTGGTAGGGTGGTTTTAAATGTTAATGGGTGAATATCATCATAATATTGATGAAAAGCTTAGAATAATAATTCCCGCTAAATTTAGAGATGAAATAGGGAATGAATGTGTTATTACAAGAGGAATCGATGAATGTTTATTTGTTTATTCCTTATCTAATTGGGATAAAATAGTAAAAAAACTTGAAACACTTCCCTTTACCAAAAAAGATGCAAGAAATTTTAATAGAATGTTTTTCTCAGGAGCAACAAATTGTAAATTTGATAAGATGGGAAGAGTAAAATTAACAAATCCATTATGCTCGTATGCGTCACTTAACAAAGAATGTATTATAATCGGAGTTTCAAATCGCTTGGAAATATGGTCAATTGATAAATGGATGGATTATTTTTTAGAAAATAAAGATAATATTTCTTCGATAGCTGATAATTTATTTTCTAGTGAGGTTTAAAGAGGTTAATATGAAACATATAAGTGTTTTAAAAAATGAAGCAATAGAAGGATTAGATATTAAGGAAGATGGCATATATGTTGATATGACATTGGGATATGCAGGCCATGCAAGCGAAATATTAAAAAGGATAAAAAGGGGTTTTTTATTCGCCTTTGATAAAGATTTAGATGCTATTAATTATAGCGATAATATGTTAAGTAAAATAGGACAAAACTATAAGATATTTAACACGTCTTTTAAAAATATTAAAGAAAAATTAGAAGAAAAAGATGTTTTTAAAGTAGATGGTATTTTATTTGATCTCGGTGTTTCATCAGTTGAAATTGATGAAAAAGAACGTGGATTTAGTTATATGCAAGATGCCAAGTTAGATATGAGAATGGATAAAAATAACAAAAAAAGTGCGTATGACGTTGTAAATTTTTATAGTAAAGAAGATTTAATTAGAATTTTTAGAGAGTATGGCGAAGAAAAATATGCTCTAAAAATTGCAAATGAAATAGTTTTAAAAAGAAGTATCAAAAAAATAGAAACAACGTTTGAACTCGTTGATATTATTTCATCTTGTTATCCATGGAGAGAAAAAAGATCTTCACATCCAGCTAAAAAGGTATTTCAAGCAATTAGAATAGAAGTTAATGATGAATTAGATGATTTAGAAATAGCGTTAAAAGATGCTCTTGATATGTTAAAAGTTGGAGGAAGAATTTGTGTTATATCTTTCCATTCATTAGAAGATAGAATAGTTAAAAAAATATTTAATAAAGTTTGTGAAGTTGATAAATTAATTAAGGGTGTTCCTAATATAGATGATAGTTTATTGCCTGATTATGAACTTGTAACTAAAAAACCAATTTTGCCAACATTTGATGAAATAAGTTTTAATTCTCGTTCGAAATCAGCAAAGTTAAGAATTATAGAAAAAGTAAAATAAAGGGGTGAAACTATGCAAAAGAAAAAGAATAAATTGTTTCGTACGATAACTTTTACATTTTTGCTTGCTTATCCATTTTTATCTGTTTTTTCAAAGTCAATTCTTTCCAAAATAAATTATGAAGTAGAAGAAACTAAGGAAAAGATTGTTCTTCAAAAGAAAAATAACGATAGTTTAGAAATGCAAATAAATGAATTAGCATCACTTAAAAATTTAGAAGCTATTGCCAAAAATAAGGGACTTAGTTATTCTTATAATAGTGTTAAAACAATTAAATAAAATTAAAGGAGTAAGATATGAAAAAAAGCAAAAACAGTATTAAATTAAATACTATATTTCTTGTTTTGGCTTTTTTTTGCTTTGTAATAATAAGTTATAGATTGTTTTATCTAACAACATCCAAAACCGTTGATGGTCGAAATATAAAAGATTTTGCTGACGATAGAAGTGTTTATGAAGCAAAAATAAATGCTAAAAGAGGAACTATTTTTGATGTCAATGGGGATGTTTTAGCAAGAAATGTATCTTCTTATACTTTAATTGCTTATTTAGATTCATCAAGGGTTTATGATGGCGTTTCTTACTATGTAAAAGATAAGGAAAAAACAGCTTCTTTATTAGCTACTGTGATATCTTTAACAAAAGAAGAAATACTTAATATTTTAAATCAAGATGGTTTATATCAAGTAGAGTTTGGGTACGCAGGAAAAGATTTAACAGAGCTTCAAAAAGAAAAAATAGAGAGTTTGAATTTGCCTGGAATAGATTTTATTGAGTCAGTAAAAAGATATTATCCAAATGGTAATTTTGCATCTTATACAATTGGTTATTGCAAAAATGATTCCGATGGAAATATTAAGGGTGAGCTTGGAATAGAAGCATTATTAAATGAACAATTAAGTGGTGTTTCTGGACATACTTCTTATCAAGTAGATGTAAATGGTTATAAAATAGCTGGAACAAAAGAGTATACTGTTCCAGAAAAAGATGGCAATAATGTCTATTTGACGATCGACTCTAATATTCAGTTTTTTGTAGAACAAGCAGTTAATAAAGCAAATGAAAAATATGATTATGATTGGATGATCGTTTCAGTTGTCGATGCTAAAACGGGAGCTATTCTTGCTGTTAGTCAAAGTCCATCTTATAATCCTAATATTTTAGATATTGAAAATTATATGGATTTACTTGTTTCATCACCTTATGAACCAGGTTCTATTATGAAAATATATACATATATGGCTGCGATGGAAAATGGAAATTATGATGGATCAAAAAAGTATTTGTCAGGAGAATATAAATTGGACGATGGAACAACTATTTATGACTGGAATAAATATGGATGGGGTGAAATAACTTATGATCAAGGATTTGTTGCTTCATCAAATGTCGGTGTAATTAATATTGTAAATAATTTTATCGATAAAAATATTCTAAAAAAATATTTTGAAAAAATGGGATTTGGTGAGAAAACAGGTATTACTTTGTATAACGAACAGAAAGGAAAAATTGATTTTAAATATCAATCAGAAGTTTATACAGCTGCATTTGGACAAGGTATTACAACAACTCCAATCCAACAAATACGTGCCATAACATCAATAGCAAACGATGGTGTTGTATTAAATCCTTATATCATAAGTAAAGTAACAGATAGCGATGGAAATGTAATATATGAAGGTAAAAAAGAAGAGTATGCGACTGTTGCAAGTCATAGTACAGTTTTAAAAATAAAGGAACTTATGAATCAAACAGTAGATAATACTTGGGAAGCTGCAACAGCAACGGGATATTTTTTAGATGGATATAATTTAATTGGCAAAACAGGTACTTCACAACTTGTTTTAGATGATGGTACTTACTCTACAAATGATTATTTTACAATTAAAAGTTTTGCTGGTATGTGGCCTAAAGATGACCCTGAAGTTATCATTTTTATTTCAGTTAAAAAAAGTGCTAATGGCACACTTCCTCTTACAGAAACAGTTAAAAGTATAGTAAAAGATGTTAGTAAATATTTAAATTTGTTTGATGAACAAAAAGCTGATATTAAAGATAATTATCAGGTAGAAAATTATATAAACAAAAACTTAAACGATGTTGTAGAAAAATTAAAAAATAAAAATATTAATTATATTATCTTAGGAAATGGAAATAAAATTATTGATCAATATCCTAAAAAAGATTATATTTTAAGTTCTAATGAAAAAATAATTTTTAAAACAAATGGCGACGAATATTTACTTCCTAATCTTAATTTGTATAGTAAAAAAGAAGTAAAATCTATATGTAGTATGTTAGATATAGATTGTGCATTTGAAGGATATGGATATTTATATTATCAAAGTAAAGAAGGTATTGTAAAAAAAGGGGAAAAAATAGATTTAAAATTTAAAGAAATTTATTAGTTTTTGTGATATAATACAAAAAAAGAAAGAGGTAAGGATTATGAAAAAGGTAATTTTAACAGGTGAAAGACCAACTGGACCATTACATATAGGTCATTATGTTGGATCATTAAAAAAAAGAGTTGAACTACAAGATACAAATGAATATGATATATATATTTTAATAGCAGATATACAAGCATTAACAGATAATTTTGATAATCCTAAAAAAATTAGAGATAATATTATGGAAGTTGTTTTAGATAATTTAGCTGTTGGAATTGATCCTAATAAGTGTACGTTTGTTGTTCAATCTCAAATTCCTGCTTTACTTGAACTTCCAATGTTTTATGCAAATTTAGTAACACAAAGTAGACTAGAGAGAAATCCAACTGTAAAGCAAGAAATAATTTTAAGAGGTTTTGAAAAATCAATTCCTGTTGGATTTGTTAATTATCCTATAAGTCAAGCTGCTGATATAACAGCATTTAAAGCAACTCATGTTCCAGTTGGAATCGATCAACTTCCAATGATTGAACAAACAAGAGAAATAGTTCAGTCATTTAACAGAATATATAAAGAGGTTTTAACTCTTCCAGAAGCAGTACTTCCAGATAATTCTAATAGTAATAGACTTCCTGGAACAGACGGAAATAGTAAAATGGGTAAATCGTTAGGAAATTGCATTTATTTAAAAGATAGCCCAGAAGTTATAGAAAAAAAAGTTATGAGTATGTATACTGATCCAAATCATATAAATATATCAGATCCTGGAAAAATAGAAGGCAATACTGTATTTACTTATCTTGATGTTTTTGCAAATGATGAACATTTTAAAAAATATTTACAACAATACAAAAATCTTGAAGAATTAAAAAAAGCCTATGAAAAAGGTGGAGTTGGCGATGTTTTAATTAAAAAGTTTTTAAATAATGTTTTACAAGAAACTTTAAAACCAATTAGAGAAAAAAGAAAATACTATGAAGAAAGAAAAGAAGAAGTATTTGAAATTTTAAAAACAGGAAAAGATAAAGCAATAAAAGTAACAAATGAAGTATTAAAAGATGTCAAAAAAGCAATAGGAATCGATTATTTTGACGATTTAGATTTTATAAATAAATATGTAAAATAACTGTATAAAAAAAAATTATCCTTCCAAAATAATATTGGGAGGAATTTTTATGAAGAAAAAAATATTAACAGGGCTTTTAGCAGTAATGATTATTTTTCAAGTTGGTTGTTCAATGAATAATACACCTACTAAAAGAGTTGAAGCATATTTAAATAATTATAAAACTTTAAACGATGATGTTTTAACTCAACTTGATAATGTTGTAGAAGAAGATACTTTAATGACTAACGATCAAAAAGAATCATACAAAGATGTTTTAAAAAAGCAATATCAAAATTTAACATATACAATAAAAGATGAAAAAGTAGATGGTGATGTTGCAACTGTAACAGCAGAAATAGAAGTGTATGATTATTACAAATTTAACAAAGAACAAGATAGTTATTATGAAAAGAATAGTAAAGATTTTGTTGACGACAATGGAAATGTTAGCATTACTAAATATTTAGATTATAAACTTGATAAAATGAAAACGTATACTGAAAAAGTAAAATATACAATTGATTTTACTTTAAGAAAAGTTGATAAAACATGGGTATTAGATGATATCGATGAACAAACTCGTCAAAAGATTCATGGATTATATGTATATTAGGACAAATGTCCTTTTTTTGTTTTTAAAAATATTTTTTTTCATATAATTAAGTGATGAACTATGAAGAAAATATTTAAAGTGTTATTAACTATTATTATTTTATTTCCATTTAATGTTTTTTCCTTAAATGTGTCAGTCATTGATATGGATAGTGGACGTATTTTATATGAAAAACAAGGTGATGAAAGAAGGCTTATTGCATCAACAACTAAAATTATGACTATATAATGATTAACAGTAAATATATCAGAAATATAAACAATATTTGTACAAGTAAATATATTGTTTTGTATAATGCTACTTTATATATTGTATGTTAAATAAATGAATTGGCACATGTTGTCAATTTTTTACTTTTGTGGTATACTACGTACCAATTAAGGAGGGAATTTGGATGCACCAAGTAAAAAGAAATAATACTGACTATTTGGATTTTGTAGAATCAAAATTTAGTGAATGTTTTTCAAAAAAAGGATATTTTCAAGAGAACCCAGTTGAAATAACTTCTCAAGTAGATCCTACAATTGATTTTATTGAATCTAAAATTTCACCATTAAAAAAATATATAATTAGTGATAATATTCCAGAACAAAATATTATAATAATAAATATACAATAGTTGAATCTGGAAAATATATTTAAAGGAGAGTGATTTCATGTATTTATTTTTAGCAAGCAATATTGGAGGAGTAAAAAAAGAAAATGGTAATAAAATTCCAATCAAATTTTTTGAAAATAACGATTTTTTAAAAAATTTAAAAAAAATTATAAAAAATAACAAAAAATTTGTTTTGGTAGCAAGTGATCCAGATAATTACGAAAGAAATGATTTGTTTTTACAAATGGATATTGAAGCATTAAAACTAAGTGGTTTAACATTTGAAGAATATCTTGTAATAGATGGACGAGCTAAAGAAAATATTACTAGCATTTTGGAGGATTGCGATTTAATTTTTCTATGTGGAGGTAACACATTGATTCAAAATAAATTCTTTAATAGTATTAATTTAAAGAAATATTTAAAAGATGTTGATTCGGTCATTGTTGGAATAAGTGCAGGTTCGATAAATTCAGCTGGTGATGTATACAATAGTCCTGAAAGTGACGAAGACTTAAATAATTCTCCTTATTTAAAAGGATTAGGATTAACAACAATTAATATTGAACCGCATTTTATATTAGAAAATCTAAATGATGATTATAACAAAAAGTTACAAAGAAATGCAATAATAAATGAATCATATAATAGAACGATAATTGCTTTAACTGATGGTGCATACATTTTGCAAACAAATAATGAATGTAAATTGTACGGAGAGAGCTATAAAATAAAAAATGGAATAATCGATAAAATTTGTGATAACGATGAATGTGTAATTTTAAATGATAGTTTGTAAAAGAAAAATTTAAGAAATAATTTGTATGTAATTATTTTTTTTTTGTGTAATAAGATTAATTGGTGATATAAATGATTGATACTGAACTTGCTATAATTTTAAATGAGTACTTATATAAGAGAAAAATAATTAATTTTGATTTATATAATGATGCTTTAAAAAAATTAGGAGTTGATAGTTGATGGACTTATGTAAAATCAGAAATGAAATATCAAGAGGAGAAAGTATATATAACATACCACTTGGAGTAACTTTTTATGCAAGGGTATCTACTGATAAAGATGAACAACTTAATTCTCTAGACAATCAGATTTTATATTTTAAAAACTTTATAATGGAAAACTTAAATTGGAAATATGTTCCAGGATATATAGATGAGGGAATTAGTGGAACTAGTGTTAAAAATAGAACTAACTTTTTAAAAATGATTCACGATGCAAAAAAAGGAAAATTTGATTTGATTCTAACAAAAGAAATATCTAGATTTTCAAGAAATACAGTAGATAGTATTAAATATACTCAGGAACTTCTAGCTAGTGATGTTGGGATATTATTTTTATCAGATAATATTAATACAATATTACCTGATTCAGAGCTAAGACTTACTATAATGTCTTCAATTGCTCAAGAAGAGGTTAGAAAACTATCTGAAAGAGTTAGATTTGGCATGAAAAGATCTAGAGAAAAAGGACATGTTCTAGGCAATAATGTTATTACAGGTTTTACAAAAGAAAAAGGTAAATTAAAGATAGATGAAAAAGAAGCAAAAATGATTAGAAGAATTTATTCGTTGTACGCTAGTGGAGAGTACGGCCTATCAAAAATATCTAAAATATTATATGAAGAAGGGTATAAAACTAAAAAAGGTGACTATATCCATATAACAACTTTAAGAAGAATGATTACTAATCCTAAATATAAAGGATTTTATTGTACAAATACTGTTATGACAAAAGATTATCGAAATAAAAAACAAATTAGATTACCAATGGATGAATGGATCATAGAAGATAGTAAAGGTGAAATACCTGCAATAGTGTCAGAAGAACTTTGGGATAAAGCAAACAAATTATTAAAAATAAAAAAAGTAAATTATTTAAAAAATGTAGCAGAACCAAGAGTATTTTCAAAAAGATATCCTTATAGTGGTAATATTTATTGCGAACATCATAACTCTAAATATAAAAGAGTTAATAATAATGGAAATAGTTATTGGATTTGTAATGAATATGCAACGCATGGTGATAAAACTTGTAAAAGCCCAAAATTATATGAAAAAGAGCTAGATAAAATCTTTAAAAATGTATATAGTTATTTAATTAATAATTTTGATGAAATAAAAGGTAAATTAATAAATATATATAAAAATACTACCTTTAATGCATGTAATGAAATAGAAAAATTAAAAAAGGAAATCAATAATTTAAATTATAAGAAAGAAAGCTTGCTCGAATTGTACATAGAAAAAGTTATAGAAAAAAGTGAATTTGAAACTAGAAATAATAAATACAATAATGAAATAGAAAATATAAAAAAAGAAAAAAAAGAATTAGAAAAAAAAGATATTAATGCAACACTTAAACAAATAAAAAAATTGGAACTAGGTGATTTTATTAATGAAAATTTTGAAAAATTATCAAAACTTTTAATTGACAAGATAGTAGTTAAAAAATCAGCCGATAAAACGAGAGTAATCCTTAATATATACATAAACTTATTTAATATAACGTATATATGGGATTACAATAATTTTGAAAAAATTTCGTCACTTTGTAGTCACAACTAAAATTATGACAGCCGTTTTAGCAATTGAATCTAATAGACTTGAAGAAATTGTTAAAATATCTGACGAAGTTTTAAAAATGTATGGATCTAATATTTATATAGAAAAAAATGAAGAAATGCTTCTTTTAGATTTGGTATATGGTCTTATGTTAAGAAGTGGTAATGATGCTGCTGAATCTATTTCTTGTTTTGTTTCAAAAGATGAAAAAAGCTTTGTTAAATTGATGAATAAAAAAGCAAAAGAATTAAATTTAAATAATACAATATATGAAAATCCTCATGGCTTAGATGAAGAAACAACTAATTATTCAAGTTCTAATGACTTAGTAAAATTATATTCTTATGCTTATCAAAGTCCTGTTTTTAGAAACGTTGTTAAAACAAAATATTATAGTACTTCTAGTAATTTAAAAAGTTACACCTGGAAAAATAGAAATGAGCTTTTATTTAATTATGAAAAAGCAACAGGAGGAAAAACTGGATATACTCCAAAAGCAGGCAGAATTCTTGTATCTAGTGCAACAAATCATGATCTAAATCTTGCCATAGCAACTATTTCAAGTGATTCATATTTATATGATTATCACCAAAGTCTTTATGAAGAAATGTTTAAGAAATATAAAAATTATGTAATATTAAATAAAGGAGATATTAATATAAGTGATGTGTCTGAAAAAACTTATTTGGAAAATGAATTTAAATATCCTATGACGGAAAAGGAAAAAGAAAAAGTTTTAATAAAAACAGAAAAGAAAGTTGATAATAAAAAATCAATTTATGGTAATATTTATGTCTATTTAGATGATGATATTATTTATAAGGACTACATTTATGTAAAAAACGATAAAATATCTACTATGAAAAAAATAAAACTTTTTTTCGAACAATTACTTGATTAAATATTTATAATTTTATTATAATATCTCTAGGTGATTTAAATGAGTGTTAATAGTGAAAGATTACAAAAGAAAATAGCATCTTTTGGGTTCACATCAAGAAGGAAAGCAGAAGAATTAATAAAAGAAGGTAGAGTAAAGGTAAATAATCAAGTAATAACAGAAATGGGTTATAAAGTAACAGATAAAGATGTTATTTTAATAGATGATGTGGCAATAGAACAAGACATTAAGGAATATTATTTATTGTATAAACCGCGTGGGGTTATCTCTTCAACAAGCGATGACAAAAAAAGAAAGACGGTAGTAGATTTTATTGACACGACATCTAGAATATATCCAATTGGAAGATTAGACTATGACACAACGGGAATTATGTTATTAACAAATGATGGAGATTTTGCAAATTTACTTATGCACCCATCAAAAGAAATAGAAAAAGTTTATGTTGCCAAGATAAATGGTAAATTAACCGGTAGTGATATAAAAAGTTTAAAAACAGGGATTGAAATAGATAATTTTATTACTAGCCCTTGTAAAGTAAAGATAAAATCTTACGATAAAAAAAGTGATACATCAATTGTTTATATAACTCTTCATGAGGGACATAACCATCAAGTTAAAAAAATGTTTAGTGCTATTTCTCACGAGGTATTAAAATTAAAACGTGAAAGAATAGGATTTCTTAATTTAAATGGTTTAACATCAGGTCAATATAGAAAATTAACAACTAAAGAAGTAAAGAAAATGTATGCTTTATCATTAGATAACGAATAAAAAAATTGTATGGTTTTTTTCATACAATTTTTTTATTCTTCTTCCTTAATTTGAATAGCTCCTGTTGGACAGTTTTCACAAGCTTCTTTTACTTCTTCTTGTAAGTCTAAAGAAACTTCATCGTCAATTGCACAAGCAACGCCATTATCGTTTAAAGAAAAAACATCAGGTACAAGAGCACAACAAGCTCCACAACCTATACAGACGTTTTCAATAACTTTTGCTTTCATAAAAATTTCCTCCAATAAAATTATAAAATAAAACATCTGTAAAAACAAATATTTTCTTTTTAAAATAAATATGATATACTTTAAATAATAGATTAGATAATAAGAAAGTTATTTGAAAGGAAGATTTTTATGAGTAGTCGAATGGAAAAATATGATGTAGTAAAAGAAGAAGACACGTCACGAATAAGCAAAAATAGAAAATTATATGATGATGTTTTCTCTTTGAATGTGGATTATATAGATGTTGATAATGCTCTAGAAATTCCTTTAAAAACAAATTATAACAATAGAACAAGATCTAATTATCATAAGTTAAAAGAGTTAGATGGTTTAGTTCCATTAAAAAAGCAAGATAGTGTTTTTGAAGAACCAATAGTTGAAGATAGAGAAAGAATATATGATATCGACGAATTTTTAAAAAAAAGAAAAGAAGAGAAGGAATTAGAGTTAAAGAAAAGAGATATTAATACTGAGTATAATATTTTAACTAAACTTGATTTAAAGGATATAGAAAATAAAGAATTTTCTAAAGATGATTTAAAAGAAATTGTTAATAAAATATATCCAAAAATAGAAAAAGATAATGACAAAGATTTGTTATATGAAATGACTGAAAAAATATCTTTAGTAAATAATAATAACAATAAAGATAATGTATCATCTGGTGAATTTAAAGAAGAACAAGAAGAAAAAGTACCTGAAGAAAAAGGAAATAAAGAAAAAGACGAAGCGGAAGATCTTTCAAAGTTATCAAAAGAAGAGCTTATTGAAAGAACTAAGGAAATAGTTCAAAATCTAGATTTTGAGGATCCAATTTTAGACGAAGATAAAAATTTGAAAAGTTTTACAGAAGAAATTGAAACATATCGAAAAAAAGGAAATATATTTTTAATTATTATTGTTTTTCTTCTTGTTTTGGCAGGAATTTATTTAACTTTAAAGTATTTTGGCACTATTTAGTGCTTTTTTTATACTAAAAAAAATATATATTATTATGAAAAGAATGCATTTACATAAAAAAAAGAAGAAGAAAACAGGGGTTTTTATATTTTTATTTATTTTTATATTTTTATTATCTTCGGGTAAATTTTTAAATAATTCAGTTTCATATCTTTTGGATTATTCGTCTTCGCTTGTTTCATCACTTGTTTCGACAGTATTAAATACCGCGGTTAGTAATAGTTCTTATAAAAAGTTAGATAAGGATTTATTTTTAATAAGTAAAAATAAAAACGGTGAAATTGAAATGATAGATTATAACCCTGTTTTAGTTAATGAGTATTTAAACGATATATCAAATGATTTTCAAAAAGCATTAATTAATTTGGAAAATGGCAAATATAAATATGGAGATTCTTTTAAAAATAAAGATGCTATTTTATTTTATGTTCCTTTTGGAGTAACATTAAAAAACCCCTTTTTAGCAAGTTTGGGGCCAAAAATTCCTGTAAAAATGAAAAGTTATAGTTTATTATCGACAAATATTAATACTAAAGTAGAAGAATATGGAATAAATAATGCTCTTATTACAATGGAAGTATATGTCGAAATTAAGGTAAGGGTACTTCTTCCTTTGGTATCAAAAAAATACGTATTAACTAATCAAATACCAGTTTCTTATAAAATAATAACGGGTAAAATACCAGATTATTATAGTAGTTCTTTAAATAAAAGTTCTGATATTTTGTCAATACCGCTTGAATAAAAAAATATTTATGATAAGATAAAAGTTAACGGTGGTGATATTTTTTATGAAAAAATATTTATTTAACGATATAGAATATGTTCTTATAAAAGATGATGGAAATATTTTTAATTATGAAGATGTAGTAGATATGGTAACGGATTATTTTAATGATTTTGATTATATTTTTTTTGATATGGCTTATAACAAACTTCGTTTAAAAGGGTTTTATGATAGTAAAAATAAAAAATGTAGTAGTATCAATGACATAAATGATTTGGAAAAATATATAAAAAATTATTGTGCGACGGGATGTAAGTGGTTTATTTTAAAAAAATGCAGTTAACACGCAATTTAATTGACAAAATTAGTTTATCTTAAATAAAATGTTGTAATTGCATTTTTTTTGTGCTACAATTTATACAGTAGAGTAGAATTGAGAGGAGTCTATGATGGAAGAAGAAAGAAGAATTTTAACTATAAACAAACCAGATGGCACTACTGAAACAGTAGAAGAGGTCATTTCATTTGAGTTTGGAGATACGAAAAAAAAGTATTGTGTTTACACTAAAAATGAAATGGACAATGAAGGAAATGTTACGATTTATGTTACTGAAATCGTCAAAGATAATGAAGGGTTTAAGTTTTTGGGCGTTGAATCAGATGCTGAGTGGTCAAGAATTAAAGATGCGCTAAGAAAGCTTATTAAAAATGAAAAATAGGAGGAGTGCAAAATGAATGATGTTTATTATGTAGATGTATTTGGCGATTTAAAAGAACCTGTTATTTTTGGCGATTCTTTAAGATCAAAAAAGATTAAAACTGGTAAAGTGATGCTTGATGATGCTCATTTAAGATATACTAAGACTGCTTTTTATGAAAAATCTCCTGAAGATATAGATAATTCTTTTGAAAATGAAAATGTAACACCACAAGAACAATATGTTACATTAGAAAATGAAGAAAAGAAGGAAGAATTTAAAGGGTATTCATTCGAACAGGATAAAGAAGAAACAAAAGAAGAAGTGAAAGAGCCATATGTTTATTCATTTGAAAAAGATTACCAAGAACAAAAGTATGAACCTGTAAAAGAAGAACCTAGCTATAACAATAATTATAATAGTTCTTTTGAGACAGCGTATGGTTTAAGAAAGCAAACAATACCTTCACATCAAGAGTCAATTGTTCATGAAAAAACAGTTGTTTCTAATACTTCCGCTCCATCGTTTGATTACGCATCTGAAATTGCTAAAATGAAAGATAAAATCAGTTTACAAGGTGAAGGAAAATTTGAGGAATCAATTAAGTATCTATCAGGCGGATTAAAAATTTTAAATAGTATCCAATCTAAAACATATGAAAAAGAAGAAAAGAAAATAGCTTTGGAACAAGAAATGGAAGAGTATCGTAAGGAAACTGAGAAAAAACTTGCTGAGTATGATTCTAAGATTAGTTTATTAAAAGAAGAAATAGTTAATAATAAGAATAAGAAAAACACTGTGGCAAAAAAGATTTACGATGGTTTTGGAGTTGCTAAATTAGCAGATGAAAATCGTTTAAAACAGGAAAAATTGACTAATAATTATAATTTGGAATTTGCAAATTTAAAAGAAGCAGAAGAACAAAATGCCAAAGAAGCAACGAGTATAATTGAGTCAATGTTAGAAGAAGAAGACGATAAAAAAGTATCAGAGATAAAAAACGATACTATCATAAGTCAAGGTAAGAACTTAGAAGAGTTAAACTCTAACGATATAAAAGATGCAATAGGACATATTTATAGTTTTGATGATATTTTAAATAAGATGAGGGGTAATGAAGGTAAAAGAGCTATTTAAGCTCTTTTTTCATATTTAAATATCACTTTCATAAAATTAATTGGGAGCAATTTATGAAAAATAGTCTTATTTATTATTATAATATATATGTTATTGATTTAAATAAAGTTTCAGATGATTATTATTTTATATACAATGGGATCGATTTTAAGCTTGAAAAAGTTAAGCGAAGTATCAGCGAACTTAATGAACTTTATATTTTAAATAATGAAATGATTATGAATGATATTCCTGTTTTTCAAATTGTGTTAACGTTAAAAAGTGAAATTTCTTTTTACTATGATAATAGTTATTATGTATTACTTAAACTTAACAAATTTCATAATCGAAAAATAA
>CAKONT010000002.1 GCA_934097255.1 uncultured Bacilli bacterium | reverse complement strand
CCAGTACTCCTATACCTATGACTAAATTATACCATAATTTTGCCAAAATAAAAGCAATAAAATGATATTTTATTGCTTTTATTCACAATTTTTTCTTTTTCGATAAATACTTTGAAGTCTTGTGGCTCTTAATATTTGATTTTCAATTGATAAAAACGGTATATCTAGTTTTATTTGTTTATTATTGTCAAAATTGATTATAGTAGAAAAACCATCATTTTTATAATCTTTAATATTATTTAGTGATATCCAGCAATTATTAGCAAGTTGTGGAGACATTGTTGGAAAAAAAACAATATTTCTACTTTCTTCAACTAATATTGGTGGTTTATAAACAGAACCTAATATACTTTTACTACCGTCTAATCTTCCTTTAATTGAACTTCCAAAATACATACAACTATTTTCCATTATTTTGTATGGCGTTGTATCAACAACATACTCACTATTTAATTCAACCACTTTACTTTTTGTTTCTTCTATTGGAATTATTGCCAAAGTTTCTTTGTTTATTTCATAATTCACAATATTTCACCCCCAAAAAAAATTTTTTGTAACATAAAATTTCTAAAAAAAAAATATATTACATTCAAAATGTAACATATTTCTTTGTCAAAATTTGTCTTAATTAGTCTAATAGGTTCTAATAGGTAAAATAAGAGCAATAAAATTATCATTATTATCTTCTTTCAATAATATTGGTTTAATTTCTCCTACAAACGTTAAAATAAATTCTTCTGTTTTTATTGTTCTTAAAGCATCCATCATATAACGGCTACTAAATGATATTTTAATCTTTTCATCTGATTCTACATTCATTTTTTCTTCTACTTTTCCTATTTCTAGCGACATAGAAGTAATTTTCAATGTTTTATCAGCAAGTTCTAGTGTTATTATATTATTATCACGATCGTTATTTAAAATACTAGCACGATCAACCATATTGAAAAATTCTGTTTTATTTAATCTTAAAGAAAATAAAGTTTCGTTTGGAATTAAATTTGTTGTATTAGGATAACTTCCATTTATTAACCTAGATTGAAATAATATCTTATTAAATTTAAATATAATTTTATTGTTAAAAATATGAATTTCGATTGTACTTTCATTATCTTCAGGTAAAATCTTCATTAATTCATTTAAATTCTTACTTGGAATAATAATAGATGAATCAGTTTTAACTTTTTTATCTAACTCATATTTTCTTAAAGCTAAACGATATGAATCTGTTGCACTACATTCTAAAACATTTTTAATTGTTTTAAAATTAACACCTGTTAAAACAACACGTGCTTCATCTGATGAACAAGCATAATTTGTTTGATTAATTATTTCTTTAAATTTATTAACATTAATTGTTAAAAAGTCTTCTAATAAGTCAAAACTTGTTGGAGGATATTCTCTTGAATCTATTCCATTTAAATTGAATTCACTATTTTCTGTATAAATTAATACCTTTGAATCGTCCAAAATTTCAATATTAATCATATCAGATTCAAGTTTTCTAATAATATCTAATATGTATTTACCTTTAATAACAACAGATCCTTGATTAATTATTTCTAATTTTTCAGATTTTTCTATATAAGTTTCAATTGTTATATCATTATCAGATGCTGTTAGTGTTAATTTATCTTTTGTTAAATCAAATTTTATTCCTGACAAAATAGGAATTATATTTTTTGATGATAAGGCTTTAGATACATTGTTTAATGATTCAAGTAATAAGTTTCGGTTAATTTTTAATTTCATAATTTTCATTCCTTCTTTCTTTTTTTATTAATTAATATATTATTATTATTATTACGGTTAAAATTGTTAATAACTCTTTCAAAACCAATTATATCACTATTTTTTTAGAAAATAAATTGTTAATAACTTTGTTAATAACTTAGACTTATTAACAATTTTATGTTAATTGCTTTTCTATATTTTCAATAGACTCTTTTAAATCTTTGTTATTTTTTAATTCTGTTTCAATTTTGTTACATGAGTGCATAACAGTTGCATGATTTTTTCCACCGAACTCAATACCTATTCTTTCAAACGATTCTTCTGTTAATTTTCTACACAAATACATAGCTACTTGCCTTGGAATAGCAATATTTGGTGTTCTTTTTTTTGATATTATGTCTTCATAAGATATTTTATAGAAATTCGCGACTCCTTTTTGTATTTTTCTTATATCATTTTGATCTGTTACGGTTTTTTTAGTGAAGTCTTTTAAAGCTTCCATTGCAAATTCTAAATTTAAGTTATTAACGTTCATAATAACAGAATAAGCAACAAGCCTTGTTATAGCTCCTTCGAGTTGTCTTACGTCATTACCAACGTTTGCTGCAATGTAATTAATTATGTCGTCATTTATTGACACTTTTTCACCATTAATTTTCTTTTTTATAATTTCAATTTTAAGTGCAAAGTCAGGTGGAGAAATGTCAACCTGAAGTCCCCAACAAAACCTTGTTCTTAAACGATCTTCAAGTGCTTTTAAATCCTCTGGAGAACGATCACTTGACACAATTATTTGTTTACTATTATTGTGTAAATTGTTAAAAGTATGGAAGAATTCCTGTTGTGATGCACTAGCTCCACCTAAAAATTGTATATCGTCAATCATTAAAACATCGATATTTCGATATTTTTCTTTAAAAAAGGTTATGTAATCAAGATTTTCGTTATTTGTTTTTCTTGAAAGTCCCATAAAGTCTTCTAGAAACTGGTCACAGGTAACATATAATACTTTTTTATTTTGTTTTTCTTCAATGTAATTACCTATTGCGTGCATTAAATGAGTTTTACCAAGACCGCTATTTCCATATATAAAAAGGGGGTTATACATTGTCCCAGGATTTTCAGCAACTGCAAGTGCCGCTGCTTGTGCGAATTTATTGGATTCTCCAACAATAAAGTTATTAAATGTATAATTTTTATTTAAGTTAGATTTAAATTTAATATGATTTACTTCATTTTTAATAATTATGTCATCTTGTCTTTGATCTGCATCTTGTTTTTCATTTAAGATTTCATCAAGGTTTTCTTTTAAAATAAAGATGACATCATCAACTTTTTTATCTGAAAATTTATTAAAATTATCGATAATAATTTGTTTATATGTTTGTTCTAAATGTACTTTATAAAAGGCAATAGGAATAACTAATCTAAGTTTATTATCTTTTATATCAATATATTCTATTCCACTAAACCATGTGTTAAAAGGAAGGCTATCTAGAATATTTTTGATTGAATTTAAGGTTTTTTGCCAACAAGAAACATCATTCATAAATAACCACTTCCCCACACTTCATATTTTTTATTTTTTTCTTCTGTACTTGTGTTAATTATTTTAGTATAAATTGTTAAAAAATAAAACCCCTAAAAAGTTATTAACATATTTATTAACAAAGTTATTAACAATTAAAACCGTTTGTTTATATATGATAGATGAGTTTTCAACAAATTTCAACAATTTTTTTATTAACAATTTTAACAATGGTTAATAAGTTAATTGTTAAAATTGTTAATAAGTATCTCTAAGCCTTATAAAATAAGTAAATGAAATTAACAATTAAAGTTAAAAAGTAAAAAATAATTGACAACTGATACCTTTTATCTTTATAATAATACCGAAAAGCACAAAGTATGGAGGTGTAGAAAGTGAAAAAAGGTACATTTCAGCCAAATAATCGTAAAAAGAACAAAAAGCATGGTTTCTTTTCACGTGTAAAATCTAAAATAGCTAATAGAAGAAGAGCTAAAGGTAGAAAATATTTATCAAAATAATTCCCACTTGTTAAGTGGTTTTTTGATATAAGGGGAATTTTATGAAGAAAAAGAATATAATAAAGGATGCTAAAGATTTCAACAGAATAATAAAAAAAAGAAATGGTGTTGTTAATAAGTATTTTATTGTTAATAGCGAGGATAATTTAACTAATGATGCAAAGTTTGGAATTACTTTTACAAAAAACATTGGAAACGCTGTTACAAGAAATAAATTAAAAAGAAGAGTAAAAGCAATAATAGATAACAATAAAAATATCTATGATTTTCACAAAAATTATATTATAATTATAAGGAAGGATTCTCTTTTTATAAAATATGCCGATTTAGAAAGAGAACTTATATCATTATTTAATAGAATTAAAGGAGAAATTGATGAAAAAAAATAAAACAAAAAAAATATTGATAGTTATTATGCTTTGCTTTTGTTTATGTGGCTGTACTAAAACATTGAAAGATAAAGATGGTAACATAATAAGAAATGAAAAAACAGGTCAAAATATGACTGAAAATATAATATGTCAGCCAACTAAGGATGTTAAGTTATATGAAGAGAATGGTGTAAATGTTAAAAAATTACCAAAATGTAGCGACATGAAATTGACTGGTAAATATGAGGGTCTTTGGAATACTTTTTTTGTGAGACCACTTGCTTATGCAATAATTCAAGTTGGAAAAATTGTTAATTCTACATGTTTGTCAATAATAATTATTACACTAGCTTTAAGATTAATTTTATTTCCACTTACAAAAAAAACAGCAATGCAATCTGAAAATATAAAAGATGCTCAACCAGAACTAAATCGATTAGAGAAAAAATATGAAGGTAAGACAGATAATGAATCTATGGCAAGAAAAGGTCAAGAGATGATGCTTATTTATAAAAAGTATAATATCAGTCCATTATCTGGATGTTTATTTGCTTTTTTACAATTACCTATATTATTTGCCTTTTTAGAAGCGATTAATAGAGTTCCAGCAATATTTGAAGAAACAAAATTTGGTTTTCAAATGGGAACAACACCTCTTATGGCTATTAAATCTGGAAATTGGTACTATATCATATTAACAATACTAATACTTATTACGACATTTTTCTCATTTAAAATGAATCAATCTGTGGCAGTGCCTGAATTACAACAACAAAATAAAACGATGATGTGGTTCATGGTAATATTTATTGGATTTATGTCTTTTCAATTGACAACAGCAATTGCTGTTTATTGGGTAGTTTCATCATTATTTACAATAATACAAAATATATTTACTGATGTTTTAAAAAAGAATAAAAAAGGAGCTAAAGTAAAAGTAAAATTGAAAGGGTGAAGTAATAAATGGAAAAACAACTATTTGAAGGGGAAACAAAAGAAGAAGCAAAAAAGAATGCTTTAGAAGAATTAGGGTTAGAAGAAAGCGACGTTGTCTTTATTAATAATGAAATAGAAGAAAACGAAGCAGGAAAGTGTGAAATAGAAGTAGTTACTAAAAATGATTTGGCAATATTTATTAAAGGCATTTTAAAAAAAATAACTAATCTAATGGGTATTAACTGTAATATAGAATACAAAAATAGAGAAGGATTTATGTATTTTAATATAGTAGCAAATGAGAGTGGTTTGTTAATTGGAAAAAATGGTAAAATGTTAGATGCTTTGCAGACGTTTATTAATCAAGTAATTGCAACTAATACTCAAACATTTGTTAAAATTCAAATTGATGTTGCTGATTATAGACAAAAGAGAAATTTAAGATTAGAAAAACTTGCAAAATATACAGCAAAAGATGTAGCACTTAGTAAATGTGAGGTTAAGTTAGACCCTATGAATTCTTATGAAAGAAGGATAATTCATAATACTCTTACAAATAGTCGAGACGTTTATACAGAAAGTGTTGGTGTTGAACCTAATAGATGTGTAGTAATTAAACCAAAGGATAAAAAACTAATGAAGAAGTAAGACCTAAAAATTAGGTCTTTTTATTTTTTCTTGCTACTTGTAGTTTTTTCTTGAAAAAAAATGTTTTTTATATTATAATCAAAGCGTTATTTAGAAGGAGGTCTATTCATGAAAGATACAATATGTGCAATATCAACTACTTTGGGAGTTGGAGCAATATCTATTATTCGTGTTAGTGGAGATTGTGCAATCCAAATTGTTAACAGTATATTTAACAAAGATTTATTGAAGAAAAAAAGTCATACGATTACTTATGGTAATATTGTTTATAATGGCGAAATAATTGATGAAGTTTTAGTTACTATTATGAAAAGTCCAAAGACATTTACAGTCGAAGATGTAGTAGAAATAAATTGCCATGGAGGAATTGCGACAACAAAAAAAGTCTTAGAAATTTTATTGTTAAGTGGTTGCAGATTATCAGAACCAGGTGAGTTTACAAAAAGAGCATTTTTAAATGGTAGAATAGATCTTACTAAAGCTCAAGCTGTGATGGACTTAATAAATGTTAAAACAGAAAAATCAAGACAGATTGCAATAAAAAATTTAAACGGAAAAACATCGACAAAAATAAAAGAATTAAGAAATAAGCTTTTAGATATAATTAGTAATATCGAAGTTAATATTGATTATCCTGAATATTTAGATATAGAAGAGATGACAAAAGAAAAAGTAAATACTAATATTTCTTTTATCGAAAAAAATTTAAATCAAATAATCGAAAACAGTAGAAATGCAAAAGTTATAAACGATGGAATAGATGTTTTAATAATTGGAAGACCAAATGTTGGTAAAAGTAGTATTTTGAATAAAATATTAGGAGAAGAAAAAGCAATTGTTACTGATATTGCGGGAACAACTAGAGATATAGTTGAAGGAAGTATTATTATAGATGATATGATGCTTAATTTTATCGACACAGCGGGTATTAGAAAAACGTCTGATGTTGTTGAAAAAATTGGCGTTAGTAGATCTCTTAAAAAAATCGATGATGCTGATTTAGTGATAGTTGTTTTAAATAATAATGAAGAATTTACTAAAGAAGATAAGGAATTATTAGATAAAACAAAAGATAAAAAAAGAATAATTGTAATAAATAAAGATGATTTAGATAAAAAGTTAATATTGGATGAAGAATATGAAAATATAATATACACAAACACTTTATCAACAGATTCTATTGATAAGTTAATTTCAATGATAAAAAAATTATTTGATATGGATTATATTAATACTAAAGATTATAATTATGTATCGAATGTTACACAATTTAAGTTATTAGAAGAAGCAAAGGAAAGTTTAAATTCTGTTAAAAATGCTTTAGGAAATGATTTACCTATTGATATGATTGAAATAGATTTAAAAAATATTTTTACTATTTTAGGTGAAATAATAGGAGAAAGTTATACAGAAGAAATTTTAGATAATTTATTTAAAAACTTTTGTGTTGGAAAATAATAAGAAGGTGATAAAAATGATTTATGATTGTTTAGTAGTTGGTGGAGGACATGCTGGATGTGAAGCATCTCTTGCATGTAGTAGAATGAATCACTCTACTTTACTTGTAACAGGAAATGTAAAAAATATAGCAGATGCGCCATGTAATCCTTCAATTGGGGGTCCTGCTAAAGGTAATGTTGTTAGAGAAATAGATGCTCTGGGTGGAGAAATGGGAAAAAATACTGACAAAAGTATTTTACAAATCAAAAAATTAAATACTAAAAAAGGTCCTGCTGTTCAAGCAATAAGAGCTCAAATAGATAAAAAAACATATCATGAAAATATGATAGAAACATTAAAAAGAGAAGAAAATCTTACTATTTTAGAAGGAATGGTAGAAGATTTAATTGTGGAAAATAATGTAGTTAAGGGAGTAATTTTGCAAGATGGAAGAAAACTCTATTCAAATACGGTAATTCTTACAACCGGTACTTACCTTAAAGGAGCAATTTTAAGAGGAAAAACTAAATTTTCCGGTGGTCCTCACGGTGAAAAACCATCTCTTCATTTAAGTGATAAATTAAAAGAATTAGGATTTAATATAAAAAGATTAAAAACAGGTACTCCTCCTAGAATTAAAAGATCATCAATTGATTTTAGTAAAACGATTCCTCAAGAAGGTGATAGCGAAACAATAACTTTTTCGAATACCAATGAAGCATATTATGATCCAAAAGATCAAATGAAGTGTTATTTAATTTATACTTCTAAAAAAACACATGAGATAATTAAAGAAAATTTAGATAAATCAAGTATGTATGGTGGATATGTCGAAGGTATTGGTCCTAGATATTGTCCATCAATAGAAGATAAAATTGTTCGTTTTTCATCAAAAGAAAGACATCAATTGTTTTTAGAGCCAGAAAGCAAATATTATGATGATATATATCTTCAAGGATTTTCTACTAGCATGCCTGAAGATATACAAGACTTGATGGTACATTCTCTTGTTGGGCTTGAAAATGCTGAAATATTAAAGTATGCTTATGCAATTGAATATGATGCCATAGATTCATTACAATTAAAACAAAGCTTAGAAACGAAAATAATTGAAAATTTATTTACAGCTGGTCAAATAAATGGTACAAGTGGTTATGAAGAAGCTGCGTGCCAAGGTCTTATTGCTGGAATAAACGCATGTTTAAAAATTGAAAATAAAGAACCTCTTATATTAAAAAGAAATGAAGCATATATTGGTGTTTTAATTGATGATTTAGTAACAAAAGGTGTATCCGATCCATATCGTTTACTTACTTCTCGTAGCGAATATAGATTATTGTTAAGAAATGATAATGCTGATCTTAGATTAACAGAATATGGTTATAAATTAGGATTAGTAAGCAAGATGCAATATGACATTTTTAAAACCAAACAAAAAGAAATAGAAGAATTAACCCTATTTTTAAAAAATACGTACTTAACTCCTAAAGAAAGTGTTAATAATTATCTAAAAGAAAATAATATATCAGTTATAAAAGATAGAATATCTTTATACGATTTGTTAAAAAGACCAGAAGTTAACTTAGAAATATTAGAAAAATATTTAGATAAAGATTATAAAAATGAAGTTAAAGAAGAAGTAGAAATTAATATAAAATATGAAGGATATATAAAAAAGCAAGAAAAAGAAGCTGAAAAAATGTTGAGTTATGAAAAAATAAAAATACCTTCTGATATTGATTATATGAATATAAAAAATTTAGCGAATGAAGCTAAAGAAAAATTGACTAAAATTAAGCCAACAACCATTGGACAAGCGCTTAGAATAAGTGGAGTTAATCCAGCTGATATAGCAATATTGATGATTTATTTAAGGAAATAAAAGATGGAAAAAGAAAGATTTATAGAAGAATTAAAAAATATTGGCATAAATATAAGTTTGACACAATTAGACAAATTAGATAAATACTACGAATTATTAGCAAATTATAATAAATTTGTCAATTTAACTGCAATTATCGATGAAAAAAGTGTTTACTTAAAACACTTTTATGACTCTTTAACACTTATAAAAGCTATAAACTTAACCAATAATTATACAATATGTGACATTGGAACAGGGGCAGGATTTCCAGGAATAGTTTTAAAAATATTATTTCCCCATCTTTCTATTACTTTGGTTGATTCATTACAAAAAAGAATTAATTTCTTAAATATTGTAATAGAAAAACTAGAACTTGAAGATATAAAAGCAGTTCACACTCGTATTGAAGATTATGATATGGAAGAAAAATTTGATATAGTTGTATCTAGAGCTGTTTCTTATACCCCTACTCTTTTAGAGCTTGGAAGTCGTCTTCCCAAAATAAATGGTTATTTTGTTTTAATGAAAGGAAATGTAGAAGAAGAATTAGAAAATTCAAAAAAAGCAATAGCAATATTAAAATATGAACTTTCAGATGTTATTTCTTTTAAATTACCAATTGAAAATAGCGAAAGAAATATAGTTGTATTAAAAAAAATAGATAAAACACCAAAGAAATATCCAAGGAAATTTAAAGATATTAAAGCAAATAGTTTATAAAAATAATAACTATTTGCTTTTTAAATCTTTACTTATTTTTATTATTAGGTATAATAAGTTTATGGTTGTTGTACTTATTTTATAGGGGTGTTTTAAATGAAATTACTTGAAGAAAAGATAGAACAATTTTTTTTAAAAAATAGTTCTAGTAAATATTCTAAAAAAAGATTAGAAAAGAAATTAAATCTAACAAATGAAGAATTAAATAATCTTGATAAAGCTTTAGTATCTTTAGAGCTTAAAGAAAAACTTTATATGAAAGAAAATGAATATATCGTTTTTTCTAAAAATTTAAATAGAAAAATTTCTAAAGTTAAAGTAGATAATAATAATGAATTTTATTGTGTAATAGATAATAAAACTGTGTATTTAAATAATTATTTACCATTAGGTGTTATAAAATCTGACGATATAATTGTTAAAAATATAAAGTCTTATGGAAAAAAAACTTATTGTGATGTTGAACGTATTGTAAATAGAGATAATAAAAATATTATTGTTGATTGCTTTTTGATAGATGGAAAGCTTAATGTTCTTCCTACTGATTCATCTTTTAAGTATCCACTCTATTTAAATGATTCTTCTAGTAATTTTTTAGTTGATGGAGATAGAATTAAAGTATGTTTAGACTCTTTTATAAATGATTCTAATTTTTTAGGATATAAATGTAGTTTTGTAAATAAAATATGTCATAGAGATGATCCAAGTTTAAAAATTAAAACACTTGCCTCTTTGAAAGATATAAGTTTAGATTTTATGAAAGAATCTATGGATCAGGTAAAAAATATAAAAAAAGTAGTAGAAAAGGAAGACTTTATTGATCGAATTGATTTAAGGAATGAAGAGATTTTTACAATTGATAGCGTTAGAACAAAAGACATGGATGATGCTGTTAGTTTAAAAATTCTTGAAAATGGAAACTATTTACTTGGTGTTCATATTACTGATGTTCCCTACTACATTCCTTTTAATAGTTATCTTTTTAATGACGCATATAATAAAGGTACAAGCACTTACCCAGCTAATTATTGTTTTCCTATGTATCCTCATGAGTTTACGAATGGAATAGCATCTCTTAATGAATTAAAAGATAGACTTACTATTTCTTGTTTTATGGAAATAACAAAGCAAGGTGAAATAGTTGATTATAAAATATTTAAATCAGTAATAAATTCAAAAAAGAAAATGTCTTATGAAGATGTAAATAAAATATTAGAAAATAAAGAAAATGTTAAAGGATATGATAGTTTTATCGATACATTATCTAATATGGAAAAATTACATATTATTTTAAATAATAAAAAGGAAGAAAGAGGATATTTAAATTTTGGAGATAGAGATATAATTACAACGTATGATGATTTTGGTAAAGTTATTAGTGTTAGGACTAATTATCGTGGTGTTGCAGAAAAGATTATTGAAGATTTTATGCTTATAGCGAATGAAACGATGACATCTTTTTTATATTATCAAGATGAAAATGTTCTTTTTAGAAATCATGACAAACCTTCTAAAGAAAAATTAGAAGAAATATTTTTGTCCATAAAAGATATGGGAATAAAAGTTAAAAAGCCAAAGAGTTGTGATAATCCAAAACTTATGCAGCAGGCAATGAAACAAATAGAAAACCTGGATATCTACCCTATTCTAGCAGAAAAAATATTAAGAGGAATGAAAATTGCTATTTATGATATAGATAACAATGGACATTATGGACTTGCTCTTCCTTTTTATGCGACGTTTACTTCCCCTATTAGAAGATTTCCTGATAGTATAAATATGCTTTTACTTGAAGAGAAACTTGACAATGAAAAATATATTCCGTTAGATGATAATGAAAAATATTTGTATTTGAAAGACGCCGCAGATCACTCTTCTCTAATGCAACAAAAATCAGATAAATTTGAACAAGATATAAATTATATAAGTGCCCTATCGTTTGTAAAAAATAATCGTGATGAAGAATACATAGGTTTTGTTTCATCAATCGGTGCTAAATATATATTAGTTTTATTAGATACTGGTTTAGTTGTTAAAGTAAGTACTGATGATTTATTAGAAAAATATGAGTTTGATAATAAGAAAAAAGGTCTTATTGGAAAAAGTAAAGAAATATATTTGGGAGATAAAATTAGAATAAAATATAAAAATACCAAGGAACGAAGTATTTATTTTAAAGAAGTAAATCCGTTAATTAGGACAAGAAACTAAAATAGTCTTGTTCTTTTTTTGTAAAAAAAAGTTGATAAAAATCCTTTATTGAGTTATAATTTTACTATGGTATACTAGAATAAAAAGAATAGTGAGGGATTTTTATGAATTTAGAAAAGGAAATATTCGAATTATCTTTAGATGATATATTACCTAACAGATTTCAACCCAGAGAAAAATTTGATAATTCCGAGTTAGAAGAATTAGCGTCCTCTATCAAAGAACATGGAGTGATTCAACCGATTATTGTAAGAAAAATTGGCGATAAATATGAAATAGTAGCAGGTGAACGAAGATTTAGAGCATCAAAACTAGCAGGTAAAGAAACAATTCCTGCGTTAATTAGAAATATTGACGATCGTGAATCTGCTAAAATAGCGTTACTTGAGAACTTACAAAGAAAAAATTTGACTCCTATTGAAGAGGCAAAAACATATCAGACAATAATCAAGCTTGAAAATTTGACGCAAGAAGAACTTGCAAATAATCTTGGAAAAAGTCAATCAGCAGTTGCCAATAAGCTTAGATTATTAAATTTAACAGATGAAGTTCAACAAGCTTTGTTAGAAGAAAAAATATCTGAAAGGCACGCAAGAAGTTTATTAAATGTTTCAGACCCTAATAAACAAATTGAGTTATTAAATAAAGTTATAACAAATAGATTAACTGTTAAACAATTAGATGATGAAATAGCTATGATGAATAATACTAATAATATGGCAATGAAAAATGAAGAAAATAGTATTTCTTTGGAAAATAATGGCATTGATGATATGAAAAGTTTTAATAACGATAATCAATTAGATAAAATTAATGATTACAATAAAATAGTTGATGATAAAATTATGGAAGTTGATTCAAAAAAAGAAGAGGAAAATGTTAACAAAAATATTTTTGATCAGTATAGAGTACCTGATGATACTTCTTTGGATGATTTAATAACCCCTCCTGCTGAAGAAAAAGTTTTAGATAGTAATGAAAATTATGTGGGTGAAATTGATTTTAATAATAGTAATAATGTCAATATAAATGAAAAATCTTCTTTTATTCCAAATATTCCAACGTTTGAAGAAACAAATATATTAGAAGAAGATAAAAAAGAAGATTCGATCCCAAATGAAAATATATATGATTTAAGATTTGCGATTAATAATTTTAGACAGGCTATCCAAAATACGGAAAAATTTGGAATTTTGATCGAGAGTGAAGAATTTGATTTAGCTGATTTTTATCAGTTTACAATAAAAATAATTAAAAATAATAAAGAAACAAATAAAGATAAAGCTGATTAGAACTCAGCTTTTTTATTAAAATGTTTTATTTTCTCTTTAAAAAATTATGAAACTTTGATAAACTAGAAGTAGTCAAAAAAATCATAATTTAGGAGTAAACAAAATGGGAAAAATAATATCATTAATTAATCAAAAAGGTGGAGTTGGTAAAACAACAACAAGTATAAATTTATCAGCATCTCTTGCTATTTTGGGTAATAAAACATTGCTTGTTGATTTAGATCCACAGTGTAATGCAACAACTGGAATTGGCATAAATAAAGGTGAAATTGAAAATAGTGTTTATAATGTTTTAAATAATACTTGCGATGTGTATGATGCTATTATTAAAACTCGTTACAAAAATTTATATGTTTTACCAGCTAATATTAACTTAGCAGGAATTGATATTGAAATAAGAGATAACAGTAGAGCAGATTCTGATTATTTACAAGCTGAACAATTAAAGATTCATTTTGATAAAATTAAGGATGATTACGATTATATTATAATTGATTGTCCACCGGCTCTTGGCATTATTACAACTAATGCTTTAACTGCATCTGATTCTGTTATTATCCCTGTTCAGTGTGAGTTTTTTGCGTTAGAAGGAATAACACAGCTTTTAAAAGCAATCATGTATACAAGAGAAAATTTAAATCCAAATTTGGAAATAGAAGGTGTTTTACTTACAATGTTTGATGTTCGTACTAATATGAGTATTGAAGTTGTTGAAGAAATAAGAAAGTATTTTAAAGATAAGGTATATAATACAATAATACCAAGACTTATCAGGCTAACAGAAGCCCCATCACATGGTAAACCGATTATTGTTTATGATCCAAAAAGTCGTGGTTCAGAAGCATATTTGAATTTAGCTAAAGAGGTGACAGAAAAAAATGGAAGAGAATAGTAAAAGAAGAGCATTAGGTAGAGGGTTAGAAGAATTATTCAGTATTGAAGATGTATCGTATGGTAAACTCGAAGAAAAGATAATGGAAACAGCTAAAGTTGATGAAGTAAGACAAATTCCTTTAAAAGAATTAAGAGTTAATCCATATCAACCGAGAAAAGTATTTGATGAAGAGGCATTAAGAGAGCTTGCATTGTCAATAAAAGAGCATGGTGTAATTCAACCAATCATTGTCAAAAAAAGTATTAAAGGTTACGAAATAGTAGCAGGTGAACGAAGATATCGTGCATCTATTATTGCAGGAAAAGAAACAATACCATGTATCATAAGAAATTTTACTGATGAACAAATGATGGAAATAGCAATCTTAGAAAACTTACAAAGAGAAGATTTAAATGCTATTGAAGAGGCTGAAGCATATAAAAATATGATGTTAAAGTTGCATTTGACGCAAGAGGAAGTTGCAAAAAGATTAAATAAAAGTAGAAGTCATGTTACCAACATGATAGGTCTTCTTACACTTCCTGCAAAAGCAAAAAGTATGTTACAGTCAAATCAAATATCAATGGGACATGCTAGAGTTTTATCGAAAATAGATGATAATGATAAAATTAATGTCTTAGCAGATCGAATTGTTAATGAAAAATTAAGCGTAAGAGAATTAGAAAGTATAACATCGACTGATGAATATCCAAGAAAAAACAAAACAACTCCAGTTAGAAAATCTAGGGAGTATAACAAATTAGAAGAAGAGTTATCAGATTATTTAGGAACAAAGGTTAGAGTTTTAAATAATAAAGTAGTTATAAATTATACTAATGAACAAGATTTAAATAGGATATTGGAAATAGTTAATTTCTATAAATAGTAGCTATGAATGTGTTAGATATTTTTATTAAGAAAAAACTTTATTTGCTTATTATTTACTTTATTATTGGATATATATTATATACACTTATAAAAAAAGTAATTAATAAAAAGAAGTTACATACAAAAAGACAAAAAACAATTAGAGAATTAATTCTTGGTATTATTAAGTATATAATTATAGCTTTAGTATTAGTTTCTTCTCTTTCTTTAATCGGTGTCGATGTTACTTCATTTTTAACAGGAATTGGTATTGCTGGAATTATAGTTGGTTTAGCTCTTCAAGACGTTATGAAAGATATTTTATCAGGAATATTTATAATTACTGAAGATCAATTTAATGTTGGTGATCTTATTGAGGTAAATGGTTTTACTGGTGAAGTGGTATCGATTGATTTAAAAAGTACAAAAATCAAAAATTATGAAGGAAAACTAAAGATAATAGCAAATAGAGATATTTTGGAAGTTATAAATTACTCTTTTTATAATAATTTTGCGTCTATAAAAGTTCCTTTATCTTATGAATTATCAAATAAAGAGATAAATAATATTTTAAACAAAGTATGTAAGAGAATCGAAAAAGAAATAGAAGTAAAAGGACCTTGTAAAGTACTAGGAATTGACGAATTTGCATCTTCTGCTATAATATATAGCTTGTTGGTGGAAATTCCAAGTGGAATGATTGCTAATACAAAAAGAAAAATGCGTGAAATTGTAAAAGATGAGTTTGATAAAAACAATATTTCAATTCCATACGATAAAATAGAGGTTTTAAATGGAAAATAAAAAGTATGACTTAAAAAGCAAAGTAATTATGAAAAAAGGTCATCCTTGTGGAACAAATTTGTTTGAAATAATAAGATTAGGCGCTGATATAAAAATAAGGTGTATTAATTGTGGAAGAGTTATTATGTTATCTCGAGTTGACTTTAATAAAAAAATAAAGAAAGTTTTAGAGGAGTAGATTATGGAAAAAAAGAAAAGATTAAAGAAAATATCGTTACATCCAGTAACTACTTATATTTTACTTACATTTGGTGTTGTGTTTTTGAGTTTTATTTTGTCTATATTTAAAGTTTCTGCAACATATAGTAGCATCAATGTTACAAGTAATGAACTTGAAAAAACAATTGTAACAGTTAATAATATGCTAAATTATGATGGAATAAAGTTTATCATTAGTAATGCTTCTTTAAACTTTGTTAAATCAACAACTTTAAGTACATTAATTATTACGTTAATTGGAGTTGGCATTGCAGATGTAACTGGATTTATTCAAGCATTTATGAAGAAAAGATTAATTAAAATTGATCCAAAGATTTTAACTTTTTTCTTAATTTTGATTTCAATTTTTTCTAGTATTGTTAACGAAGTTGGATATGCAATTTTAATTCCTTTGGGAGCTTTATTATTTTTGTTTAATGGTCGAAATCCTCTTGCGGGAATTGTTTCTTCATTTGCTGGTGTAGCGTTTGGATATAGTATTAGCTTTTTTGTTGGAACAATAGATATTGACTTAATTCCTTATACGATAAGGGCAGCACAATTAATTGATGATACTTTTTATGTTAGAATGACATCTAATCTTTATATTATGATCGCATCTTGTTTTATAATTGCAATTGTAGCAACCTTTATTACTGAAAAATTTGTTGTAAAAAAACTAGGTAGATATGTTTTGAAAACAAGAGATGATTTAGGTCAAACAAAAGAAATAGAATATTTAGATTTACAATATGAAGAACAAAAAAAGATAAAAGAAGAACAATTAGAAAAACGAGGATTAAAATATGCTACAATAGCAGCTATTATTATTATATCTATTTTTGTATACATGATTATTCCTGGACTTCCATTATCAGGAGTTTTACTTGATTTAGATGAAATAGCATACGTTGATCAATTATTTGGAGTTAATTCTTATTTCCAGGATGGATTTACATATATGATGTGTATATTATTTTCGTTAACTGGAATATTTTATGGAATTGGTTCTAAATCAATTAAGAGTGATAAAGATTTAATAAACAAATTATCAGATAACTTTTCATCTATCGGTTTAATTATTATTATGATCTTTTTTTCAACACAATTTATCGCTATTTTTAAAGAGTCAAATATTGGTACAGTGTTTGTTGTTTTACTTACAAATATTTTAAAAAGTCTTCCATTATCAGGAGCAGTTTTAATAATTATTTCAATGATAGTTATATCAATTTCTAATATTTTTGTAACAACTTCTGTATCAAAATGGGTTATTATTTCTCCAACTCTTGTCCCTACTATGATGCAATTAAATATATCACCACAATTTGCACAATTTATATTTAGAGCAGGAGAATCAATGTCTAATGGTATAACACCACTTCTTGCTTATTTTGTAGTATATTTAGGATATTTGAATATTTATAATAAAGATAAAGAAAAACCAATCACTGTATCGAAGAGTTTGGATATCGTTATGCCGTATTTTATTGGTCTTTCACTTACATGGATTTTTATTATTATTACATGGTATATAATTGGGCTTCCTTTAGGACCAGGTGTATACCCTACATTATAGGAGGTTAAAGATAATGAGTTTAAAAGCTGGAATAGTTGGTTTACCAAATGTTGGTAAATCAACTTTATTTAATGCGATTACAAAAAAACAAATATTGATTGCAAATTACCCATTTGCAACAATTGAACCAAATGTTGGTATTGTTACAGTACCAGATTATAGAATGGCAAACTTAGAAAAGATTTATATGCCACTTGAATTAAAACCTGCAACATTTGAATTTGTTGATATAGCAGGAATTGTAAAGGGAGCATCTTTAGGAGAAGGATTAGGTAATAAGTTTCTTTCTCATATAAGAGAAGTTGATGCAATTATTGAAGTTGTTAGATGCTTTGATGATGGTAATATTACGCACGTTGAAGGAAAAACAGATCCAGTAAGAGATGTGTCAATTATTAATCTTGAACTTTCTTTAGCAGATTTAGAAATAATAAATAATAGAATTGATAAAATTAAGAAAAAAGCAGAAACAACTAAAGATAAAGATGCTCTTCTTGAATTAAATACTTTAATAAAATCAAAAGAAAGTCTAGAAAAAGATGTTCCATTAAGACTTGTTGATTATACAAAAGAAGAGTTATTTAGTATTAAGGCGTATAACTTTTTAACTTTGAAACCACATATTTTTTTAGCTAATATAAAAGAAGAAGAAATAGGAACAGAAAACGATTATGTAAAAAAATTGAGAGAATATGCTAGTATTTCTAATGACAAAGTGATAGTTATATCTGCAAAAATAGAATCTGAGCTTAGTGAACTAGAAGATAGCGAAAAAGAAGAAATGTTAAAAGAACTTGGAATTGAAAAAAGTGGTTTGGATAATGTAATTAATGCAGCATATAGTATTTTAGGACTTGAAACATATTTTACTTGTGGTGATAAAGAAGTTAAAGCATGGACTTTTAAAACTGGTATGAATGCTAAGGAATGTGCTGGTATTATTCATAGTGATTTCGAAAAAGGTTTTATTAAAGCTGAAGTAATAAGTTATAATGATTTAATAGATGCTGGTTCAGAGCAAAAAGTAAAGGAAAATGGTAAATTTAGAATAGAAGGAAAAGACTATTTAATGCAAGATGGAGATATTTGCCATTTTAGATTTAATCTTTAGTTTTTAAATTTTATAATAAAAAGTAAAAATTAAGAAAAAACTATTTTTTCTATTGCTTAAATTATAATAGAATTAAATTAGATAAAAAGTACATTTTTGTACTTTTTTTAGGTTAAGTATGTTAAAATGTATATATAACATTATGGGAGGGTTATATGAGTTTATTGAAAATATTTGATCATGAATATAAAGAATTAAAAAAATTTAGAAAATTAGCAGATGAAATAGATAGTTTAGACGATGAATATAGTAAACTAACAGATGAAGAGTTAAAACATAAAACAGTTGAATTTAGGGAAAGACTAAAAAATGGAGAAGAGTTAGATAATTTGGTAGTTGAAGCGTTTGCAACAGCAAGAGAAGCATGTTTTAGAGTTATAGGAGAAAAACCTTATTATGTTCAACTTCTTGGAGGACTTGCACTTCATTTTGGAAATATTGCTGAAATGAAAACTGGAGAAGGAAAAACATTAACCAGTGTTCTTCCGGCTTATTTAAATGCTTTGCCACAAAAAGGAGTTCACATTATTACTGTCAATGAATATTTATCTTCTCGTGATAGTAAATGGATGGGCCAGATACATGAATTTCTAGGACTTACTGTTGGACTTAATTTAAGAGAGTTGACACCTGGGGAAAAGAAAAAACAATACGAGTGCGACATTTTATATTCAACAAACAATGAAATAGGTTTTGATTATCTAAGAGACAATATGGCTATTAGAAAAGAAGATAGAGTTCAAAGACCACTTAATTATGCGATTGTCGATGAAGTTGACTCAGTTTTAATCGATGAAGCAAGAACACCTCTTATTATTTCCGGTGGAAGTTTGGAAAGTAAAAATTTATATATTGCAGCAGATAGATTTGTTAAGGGACTAAAAGAAAATGAAACATATATATATGATGAAAAAACAAAAAGAGTTAACTTAACAGAAGAAGGTGTGAAACGTGCTGAAGAGTATTATCATTTAAATAATTTATATGCTGTTGATAATACATCGTTAGTTCATTTTATAAATCAAGCTTTGCATGCTAATTATGCAATGAAAAATGATGTTGATTATGTTGTTCAAGATGGGAAAATTGTTATTGTTGATCCTTTTACAGGAAGACTTATGCACGGAAGAGCATTTTCAGAAGGACTTCATCAAGCAATTGAAGCTAAAGAGGGAGTAGAAATTCAACAAGAAACTAAAACTCTTGCTACTATTACATTCCAAAATTTGTTCCGTATGTACAAAAAGTTGTCAGGAATGACTGGTACGGCAAAAACAGAAGAAGAAGAATTTAGAAATATTTATAACATGTATGTCATTCAAATCCCAACAAATAAGGAAGTAATAAGAGAAGACATGGCAGACATTATTTACGCAAACAAAAATTCTAAACAAAAGGCTATCGTCGAAGAAATAGAAAGAAGACATAAAAAAGGACAACCAGTTTTAGTTGGAACAATAGCAATTGAAACGAGTGAAGAAATTGGAGCATTACTTGATAAAAAACATATTCCCCATGAAATATTAAATGCTAAAAATCATGAAAGAGAAGCTGAAATAATTGCTAAAGCTGGCGAAAAAAATGCAGTTACGATTGCAACAAATATGGCTGGACGTGGAACAGATATAAAACTTGGTGAAGGCGTTAAAGAATTGGGTGGATTATGTGTGATTGGAACAGAACGTCACGAATCAAGAAGAATTGATAATCAACTTCGTGGAAGAAGTGGAAGACAAGGAGATCCAGGATTTACACAATTTTATATTTCTATGGACGATGAATTAATGCGTAGATTTGGTTCGGATAGAATTCAAACCTTATTAAAATCGACTGGTATGGAAGATGAAATGGCAATAAGAAGTAAAATTTTTACCAAGTCAGTTGCCTCAGCTCAAAAACGTGTTGAAGGAAATAACTATGATATGCGTAAATCTGTTTTACAATATGACGATGTTATGAACACTCAAAGAGAAAATATATATGAAAGAAGAAATGTGATATTAGATAGTGACAATATTCACGATGAAGTATTAAAGTGTATGTACAATCATGTTGTAGATATAGTTGAAAGTCATTTAATAGATAGTGATAAGTTAAGTGAAAATGATTTAAATGAGATATTAGAATATGTAAATGAAAACTTAGTAAAAGAAAAAATTACAACAGAAGAATTAGAAAATAAAAAAGTAGATGACGTAATAGAAATAATTTATTCAAAAGTAACAAAATATTACGAAGACAAAATTTCTGAGCTTCCAAAGGAAATAGTAAATGAATTCGAAAAGGTAATAAGCTTAAATGTTATTGATAAGTATTGGATGGAACAAATTAATACTATGTCTCATTTAAGAGAAGGCGTTTCATTACGACAATATGCTCAAGATAATCCACTTCGTGCTTATACAGAAGAAGGATATGAACTATTTAATAAAATGCTTCAAAATATTGATAAAAATATAACATTATATTTACTTAAAGCAGAAGTAAGACAAAATATTGAAAGAAAAGAAGTTGTGAAGCCAATTGGAACTAATAGAAGTGATGATACTGCTAAAATAACTACTAAAAGAAACAATAAAGTAGGAAGAAATGATCCTTGCCCCTGCAACTCGGGAAAAAAATATAAAAATTGTTGTGGAAAGTAGTATAAAATAAAGGTGTGAACAATGATTATATTTGTTGACACCTTTTAAAATCTAATAGAAATGGAGGCACAATAATAGTGTAATTTATCAAACTGATGATGGAATGACAAAAATAGATGTTAAATTACAAAATGAAACAGTATGGTTATCTCAACAACAAATGGCTGACTTATATGATACGACTAAACAAAATATAAGTTTGCATATTAAAAATATCTTTAAGTCCAGTGGAAAAAGAATATTTAGAAATATTAAAAGTAATAAGTAATAAAATTGATGATAAAGCAAACAATGAATAGGGTGTATCTATGTACACCCTATTCATTGTTTTAGCTATCTTTTTCTTTCTCAATAATTACAAAAATAAGTTTACTAAACTATAAAACTAATGTTACAATACTTTTGTAAGATAGGAGATTAGATATGAGAAATGTTGGTACAGTTGTAAGAGGTATTAGAACACCAATTATCAAAGAAAATGATGATTTAGCAAGCATTGTTGTTGATTCATTAATGAAAGCAAGAGAAAGTGAAAAATTTGAATTTAGAGATCGCGATATTGTTGCTATAACTGAAGCTGTTGTTGCGATTAGCGAAGGAAATTATGCTTTTGTAGACGATATTGCAGAAGATATTAGAAGAAAATTTCCTAGTAAGAAAATAGGTGTTGTGTACCCTATTTTAAGTAGGAATAGATTTTCTATGATTTTAAAAGCAATAGCGCGAGGCGTTGATAAAATAACAATGTTACTTAGTTTTCCAAGTGATGAAGTTGGTAATGGAGTTTTAGATGAAGATCGTCTTGAGAAAAGTAAGTTTAGTTTATCTGATGTAATTAAAGAAGAAGATTATATTCAGTATTTTGGAGACTATACTCATCCTTTTACAGGTCTTAATATGGTTAATTTCTACAAAGATTTAATTGAGAGTGAAAACTGTGAAGTAGAATTTGTACTCTCAAACGATCCAAAAACGATTTTGAATTACACTGATGATGTATTAACTTGTGATATACATAATCGCTATAAAACAAAAGAAAAGCTTGTATTAAATGGTGCTAACCACGTATATGGTTTATATGAAATAATGAGTGAACCAATAAATGGTAGTGGTTATAATCCAACATATGGTTTATTAGGTTCAAATAAATCTACTGAAGAAAAACTAAAATTATTTCCAAGGACAGGAGAAAAACTTGTTAACGAAGTTAAAAGAAGATTAAAAGAGATTACAGGAAAAAATATTGAAGTAATGGTTTATGGTGACGGAGCATTTAGAGATCCAGTAGGAAAAATATGGGAATTAGCTGATCCTGTTGTTTCTCCTTTTTACACCAGCGGCTTAGAAGGAACGCCTAACGAGTTAAAATTGAAATATATTTCTGATAATAAGTTTTCTTCTTTAAAAGGTGAAGAATTAAAAGAAGCAATCAAAAAAGAAATAAAAAATAAAGATGATAATTTAAAGGGAAATATGGCATCACAAGGTACAACTCCAAGAAGATTGACAGATTTAATAGGTTCTTTATGCGATTTGACAAGTGGTAGTGGAGATAAAGGAACACCTGTTGTATTTATTCAAGGATATTTTGATAATTTATCAGATGAGTAGTATAATTATTATATTAATTTTTGGGAGGTATTTTTAATGGATAAAAGTTTACTAAAAGTATCAGGTATGGTTTCTTTTATAATAGGTGTTATTTGTTGTGTTACAATAGTAGGAGCAATTGTTGGTATTCCTATGATTATAGGTGGTAACAAACTAAAAGAAATTGCAATGCTAAGTGACGAAGAAATTAAAGAAAAAAAGGATATAATTCTTATTTGGACAATTGTTTTCCTTTTTATATGTCAAATAAGTGGAATTTTATCACTTATATTCTATTTAACAATTGATAGTTCCACAACTAATAAAAAAAGTTCATATAATAAATACGATGAGCTTGAAAAAATAAAGAAATTGTATGATGATAAAGTGCTTTCAAAAGAAGAATTTGAAAGTGAAAAAGAAAAGATATTAAATAATTAGTTATTAACAATTGTTGTTAATAACTTTTTCGTTTGTTATAATATATGTAAAGAAAAAATTAGGAGGATATATTATGGATTATAGAGAATTAAAGAATGTGTTTATTAGTTATGAAAAAAATATAAATGAATTATGGAGGCATCTTTGACGTTTCTTCAAAAGAAAAAAGATTAGTTGATATAAAAGCTTTGTTACAAGATAAGAGTGTTTGGAGCGACAATAACAAACTAAAAAAATTATCAATTGAACAAAGAAATCTCGAAGAAATTATTGATAAAATATCGACGTTAAAAAATAAAATAACAGAAAATATTAAAACATTAAATGATGTATCAGAAGACGATGTTGAAATTATTGATTTAATAAGAGACGAAGAAAAAGAGATAAAAACATCTTTAGAAAAATTAGAAATTGAAGTTTTGTTAAATAAAGAATATGACAATTGTAATTGTATTTTTGAAATACATTCTGGAGCCGGTGGAACAGAAAGTTGTGATTGGGCTATGATGCTTTTTAGAATGTATAGAAGATATTTCGAAAGAAAAGGATATTCTTATGAAATAGTTGATTATCAAGATGGCGAAGAAGCAGGAATAAAAAGTGTTTCTATGATAGTTAAAGGTTTTAATTGTTATGGATATTTAAAATGTGAAAAAGGGGTTCATAGATTAGTTAGATTATCTCCTTTTGATGCGAATAACAAAAGACATACATCTTTTGCTTCAGTAGATGTTACACCGGAAATTATAGAAAATAACGATATAACAATAAAAGATGATGAAATAAAAATAGATGTTTATCGATCAACCGGTGCTGGAGGACAAGGTGTTAATACAACAGATAGTGCTGTTAGAATTACATATTTACCATTAAAAATAGTTGTAACGTGTCAAAATGAAAGAAGTCAAATTCAAAATAAAGAACATGCAATGCAAATTTTAAAAAGTAAACTTTTAATGACAAAAAAAGAAGAAGAAGAAAGACGTCTTTCAAAAATTAAAGGTAAAAGTATGGATATTGCTTTTGGTTCTCAAATTAGAAGTTATGTAATGCACCCATATTCTCTTGTAAAAGATCATAGAACTTCTATTGAAACATCTAATATTAGTAAAGTTATGGATGGAGATATTGATATGTTTATCGAAGGATATTTAAGGAGCGTTAAAGACCATGAATAAATTATTAAATAAAAATAATATTTTTAGATATGTAAAATCAGTTTTTGGCATGTTTCTTATTGCTATATCGTTTAATTTATTTTTTCTTCCAAATAATATTGTTTTTGGTGGAGTTAGTGGTCTTAGTATCATTGTAAAAGAAATATATGGTATAAATCCAATTTCTTTTATACTTATATCTTCTATCTTTTGTCTTTTATTGTCGTTTATATTTCTAGATAAAAAGAAAACTTCATGTTCTATTTTAGGAACAATTCTTTTGCCTATTTTTATAAAAATGACTTCTAAAATAACTTTATTAATTACTCTTGATTTATCAGATCAACTACTTATAGCATTTTTTGGAGGAGTAATATATGGAATAGGTGCTGGAATTGTATTTAAAAGTGGTTTTACAACCGGTGGAACAGATATTATAAATCAGATATTATCTAAATATTTAAAAGTATCTATTGGTACTTCTATGTTAATAATAGATGGTGCAATAGTTGTTTTAGGAGCTTTTATTTTCGGAATTACTAAATTTATGTATGCAGTTATTATCTTATATATAATTAGTTTTTTAACAGATAAAATACTTTTAGGTATTTCAAATTGCAAATCTTTTTATATTATTACAGAAAAAGAAGAAGAAATATCTTCCTTTGTTATAAATGAGTTAGGTCATACGATTACTGTTTTTTCTGCTAAAGGAGGGTTCACTAATCAAAAAACTTCAGTTTTATTTACTGTTATTCCTACAAAAGAATATTATAAATTTAAAAATGGAATAAAAGAAATAGACAAAAATGCCTTTTTTACCGTAATAGATTCTTATGAAGTTATGGGAGGTTTTTAATTTATGAAAGATAAGATAGTTCAAAAAAAATCTTTTAAAAACCTTATTGCAAGATATTTTGTTTTATTTATTGCTATTTCAATATCTTCTTTGCAATATAATTTATTTGTTGTTCCAATTAATCTTGTTTTAGGAGGAACTGGTGGACTTGGTATTATTTTTAAAGATTTATTTTATCTAGAGCCTTCAACTACTATATTTGTAATATCGATATTTTTAATTATTTTTAGTTTTATATTTTTAGATAAAAATGATACTTATGCAGCCCTATTTATTGCCGTTTTTTATCCATTTTTAATTAAAAAGTTATCTTTTGTTACAGATATTTTGTATTTAGAAACATCATCAAAATTTTTACTTTGTCTTTGTGCTGGTTTTTTTACTGGAGTTAGTAATGGGCTTATATATAAAGTTGGATTAAATACAGGTGGATTAGGTATTTTATATAAAATAATCCATAAAGAGTTTAATATATCTATTACATTAGTTAGTTTATTAATAAATGGTATGATAGTTGTTATGGGAGGTTTTTTATTCGGATTTAATATGGTTATGTATGCGATTGTTACTTTATATATAAGTAGAATTATTAGTGAAAATATTCTTATTGGTAACAAAATAAATAAAATGTTTTATATTGTAAGTGATAAATACGAAGATATTAAAGATTATATTATGAATGAATTAGGACACGATGTAACCATTTTTAATATTAAAGGAATGTATGATAAGAAAAGTGGTAAGGCTTTGATGAGTGTTGTTTCAACTTCTAAATATGAAAAGTTAAAAGAAAAGATAATGGAAATCGATAAAAATGCTTTTGTTGTTGTTAGTGAAAGTTATGAAGCGTTTCATCAAGATAGAAAGCTTAATGCAAAAAGAAATAAAAAAGATGGTCCGATTTCTAGGATTTTGTCGAATAATATGATATAATTATTTAGTGATAATAAGTTTTATATCATGCTATGAAATATTTGAAGGGACGGATTAAGTAAAGTATGGAAATTATTACGATGAAAAATGTTTATAAGACATACCCAAACGGTGTCGGAGCAATATATGATTTGAACTTAACTATTGAAAAGGGAGAATTTGTTTTTATAATCGGTGGTTCAGGAAGTGGTAAATCAACACTTATTAAAATGCTTTATAGAGAATTAAAGCCAACAAGAGGTGAAATAACTCTAGGTGGTGTAAATATTGTTAAATTAAGAAATTCTAAAGTATATAAATTAAGAAGAAAGTTAGGGGTTGTTTTTCAAGACTATAAGTTACTTCCTAAGCTTACGGTTTATGAAAACGTTGCTTTTGTGCTCGAGGTTATTGGTGCATTATCAAGTGAAATAAGACCTAGAGTTATTGAAACATTAGATAAAGTTGGTTTAAAAGACAAAGCAAAAACTTATCCTGATAAATTATCCGGTGGAGAACAACAAAGAGTTGCCATAGCAAGAGCAATTGTAAATAGACCAACAATTTTGATTTGTGACGAGCCAACTGGAAATTTAGACCCAGTAATAAGTATGGAAATAATGGATATTTTAGATAAAATTAATAAAGAGTTAGGGACAACAATTTTAATGGTTACTCATGATATTACAATTGTTGAAAAAATGAAAAAAAGAGTACTCGTTTTAAAAGATGGAAGACTTGTCAAGGATTATAAAGGTGGTGAGTTTAAAAATGAAAAGTTTTAGAGCTTTTTTTAGAAGTGTTAGAGATGCTTTTAAAAGTGTAGGAAGAAATTTTAGTTTGTCACTTGCCTCTGTTTCTTGTATAACAATAACATTAATAATTATTTCTTCTGCAATTCTTTTCTCAAGAAATGTTGAAAATTTTGCTAATGAAATAAAACAAGATGTTACCATAGTTGCATTTTTAAATTCAGATGTTTTGGAAGAAGAAAGAAAAGTTTTTGAAAGTGAAATAAAAAAACTTGATAATGTTGAAACTTATGAATTTAAATCTAAAAGAGAAGTAAAAGATGCGATGGCAAAAGATTATGATGAGTTAAGTGATATTTTAGCTGATTGGGATGATGAAACTAATCCATTACAGGATACATATACGATAAAAGTAATAGATGTTAATAATATTAGTAAAACAGCCAAGAGTATAAAAAAACTTGATAATGTTAATTCAGTTCAATACGGAGAAGGACTTGTCGAAAGATTAGTAAAAACGTTTAATACTATTGAAAAAATAACGATAATAGCAGCGGGATCTTTAATAATAGTTACAATTTTTTTAATTATAAATACGATAAAATTAACTATTTTTTCAAGAAAAAAAGAGATATCTATTATGAGACTTGTAGGTGCAAGTAATGGAAGAATCAAACTACCATTTATTGTTGAAGGAATATTTTTAGGAATAATAGGAGCAGTTATAC
>CAKONT010000001.1 GCA_934097255.1 uncultured Bacilli bacterium | reverse complement strand
AGTTCAATATAATTGCTTATCTGATAATAAAATTTATTCTAATCAAAATTTTATACCTATTAAACATGAGCATTTACTGGTATTTAAGAAAAATCGTGTATGGTTATTTAACAAAAAAGAAACTAATACTCTTCAAATAAATATTATGGAAGTTACTAATATTACTTGGAGAGATTTAATACAGGCTACACTTGAATTTATGAGAAACAAAGCAAGTATAGATGAAATTTATAATATTTTGGTGAAATCCAAAAAAGCACAAAATAATAATCATGTAAGGGAAAAAATAAGACAAACATTAAACAATAATTCTAATTTTAAAAAAGTTAATAATGAATGGATACTATTTATTGAATAGAAAGGAGTTCTAAAGATGAAAGAAGTTACGAAAAAAAATATGTTAAAGTATTTAGATATGAGAGAAGAATATAAACAAACTCACGATAAAGAGTTACTAAAAGAAATAAACAAATTTATAGAAGAAGTTATAAATAAAGATAAACATTATTATAGCAAACTTAAAAGCTATAATTTTAGCAGTGATCAAATAAAAAAATGTATTTAATGAAAGGGGCAAAATAATTATGATTATTGAATATGAAGTAAGTAATTTTGTAAAAGAAAAAAGAACAATAGAAATTGCTGATACTAAAAATGTATTTTTAAAAGGAACGAATCCTTATGATGGCGTTAGCACTTATTTTGGAATATGGACTAATAAAATATATTTAAGTATTGTAACATTAATAAGTGATAGATGTATTTATTATGACTGTACTATGAATAAAAATGTCTATACAGAATGTGATATTAAGAAGTATCTAGCAAATAATAAAAATGTTAAGGTAATATCAGAAGCTGAATTTACTGAAAAATTGAAGAATTTTAACGAAAAAATAGAAATTTGGAAAGGATGAAATATATGAATACATTAGATTATGCCGCTGTTAAACAGCATATAGATATTTTAAATGTAGCATATCATCTATGTTTAGAAATAGTTGAAGAAAAAGGTTTTGAAACAAAAGCAATTTGTCCATTTTGTCGGATACAATAAATTAAGTAAAGTGCCTACAATGAGTTTAAATACAAGAGATAATAAATATTGTTGTACTCGCTGTGGTGCAGGTGGTTATTCAGTAGGATTATATGCTAGAGTTCGAGGAATAGATACTAAAAAAGCATATAAGGAGTTACTTGAAAAGGAGTGCTATTCACAAAACAGATCTCATATTGAAATTAGCCCTATAAATCTTCTTGCTGATATTGAATTAAGGGATGCAGTTTATAGAGACTTTCTAAATATGTTAAAATTAGAAGGACAACATAAGCAGTATTTAAAAAGACTGGGTTTGTTAAACAGCTCGATAGATGCAGGTTTATATAGGACAATTCCTAAAAATTATATCAAAAGAAGACTTGTAGGTTCAGAACTTGCTAGAAAATATAATCTTGCAGGAATACCTGGATTTTTTCAAGAAGAAGATTTTAAATGGTGTTTTAATAGATACGATGGTTTTTTTGTACCTGTATTTGATCAAAATGGATATATTCAGGGATTATCCATTCATTTAGATAAAGCTTTTAACAATAATCAAGACATATGGTTTTCAAGTAGTAATAAAATCAATGGAACAAATGCTAAAAGTTGGATTATGAAAAATAATATAGACTATGATTCTACTAGTGTAATAATTACTGACAATTTTCTTTTAGGAAACTTAATTAAAGAAACTATAAATGCTCCAATGTTAGCATTTCAAAGCATTTCTAATTCATATATAATTTTAAAAGAAATTGAAAAAACAAACATTAGAAATATTGTTTTTGTAATTAGATTACCACAAGCAGATGAAAATTTAGATTATATTATCAATCGTATCTTTCGAGATTTAATACCACTTAAATATAACATAGATATAAAGTATATAAAAAATTATAAAGATTTTTTTGATAATGATTTTAATGTTACTTATACATTAAATAAATCAGCTTAATTTTAATAGCCTATTCTTTTTTAGAATAGGCTATTTTTTTAAAAAATTTTGTGATATAATACTAAAAAACAAACGAATAATTTGTAGAGAGGATAAAGATATGGAAAAGAAAAAGATAATTAACTGGATTATAGCAATCATGATATTGCTAATCTTAGCAGGAATAACGATAGGAATAATAACAAGAGATAATGGTGTACTTCGAAAAGAAAAAGAATCAACACAAAAAAATATATATGAAGAAAAAGAAGAAACATTAGTAACAGCAGAAGTAGAAAAAGAAAGAGTATTAAATCAAAGTGAAAATGGAGAATATGTAACTGGAAATACAAAGGTAGATGTATCAGATGGTTCATATTATATACCAGATGGATTTAAGTTAGCAGAAGACAGTGGAAAAATAATAAATGAAGGAATAGTAGTAGAAGACAAAAGTGGAAACCAGTGGGTATGGATACCTTGCTATGTAAATGGAGGAGTTGGAACAAGTATTTCAGGAGCAATAAAATACAATAGATACGATTTTAAAGTTCAGGATGGTTCATATAGTGATTATTCAGAAACTTTAGATAAAAATGATGAAATAAGTATAAAAGAATTTGGAGGATATTATATAGGAAGATATGAAGCAGGATATGAAAAAACAACAAATTCTAATACACAAAAATCAGGAATGTCAAGTAATGGAAATAAAAGAGTTGTGACAATAAAGAAAGGACAAGAACCATATGTTGGGGTAACACAAACTCAATGTGTAACATTATCAAAAGAAATAGCAGAAACTAATAGTTATGACACAAGTAAAATGTATACAAAATTATGTAGTAGTTACGCATGGGATACAGCATTAAAGTTTATAGAAAAAGATTATCCAAAATATCCAACAAATTCAACTCAAGGAAATCATAGGGATACAACATTTACTTATACAGATATAAACGGAGAAAGTAAGAAAAAGGACGAAACAAATTTAGGTAGTGTTCCAACTGGACAAACGACAGCAGTAAAAAATATATACGACATGGGAGGAAATGTATGGGAAAGAACTTCTGAGTATTGTAGCGACGATTTATTCCATTGTGTTAGTAGAGGAGGCGGTGCTTATAGCTATGTATCATTTGATTCGGCGGGTGATCGTGGTTGCATAGGAGAACGTTCTAGCCAATATGATGGTTTTAGGATCACTTTATACTTAAATAACTCTGTAAAATAAAAAAGCAAAATAAAAATGGAATGCTAAAAATAAAACTACCAGAAAAGATGAAAAAGAAGAAATTATCTGAAAAAGGATATATAAAAATTCAAGACTAATACATGATTTATAAAGCTAGATATTTATGTAAAGTTTTGTTATATTATCTCAAAAAATTAAAATAAGTTAGGAGAAAAGTTAATGAAAAACTGGATTACTATATAAATACAGAGAATTTTGTGGTAACAGTACATTTTTTATTCATACAAAAAAATGTAGATAGTGAAAAAACACGAGAAATAAAGGAGAATAAGATGAATTGTAAGAAATGTGGATGTGAAATTAAAGAAGGAAACTTATTTTGTACTAATTGTGGTCATAAAATAGGAGAAAGTCTCGATAACTTTAGTAAGATATCTCCTACTAAAGTCTTAATAATAATATTTTTTAGTATAATGCTATTGATAATAATTTATATAGGAATGACTAAAATGGCAGACAAAAGAAGAGATTATAATATATCAAATACAAGCACAGAAAATACAAGTACAGAAAATACAAACACAGAAAATACAAGTACAGAAAATATAAGTACAGAAAATATAAGTAAAGAAGATTTAGAAAAAGTGCTAGCTGATGATTATGTAGGAATAGGTATATATATGCAAAAAAATACTAATTACAATAAAGTAGAGATCATATCCGTTATAAAAGATAGTCCAGCAGAAAAAGCAGGCATAAAAGCAGGAGACATAATTTTAAAAGTTGATGAAATTGAATATAACGCAGATGAACTAGATAATATCTCGAATAAAATAAAAGGTCCAGAAGGGACAACACTTACAATGGAAATATTAAGAGACACATTAACTTTAAATTTTGAAATAACTAGAGAGAAAATAAACCCTAACCCTTTAGAAAAAAAAGTACTCTCAGAAAATATTGGATATATAAGATTCTCTGAATTCAATAAAACAATAGCAAAAGAATTTAAGAATGCATATGAAGATTTGAATAAACAAGGAATAAAATCACTAATTATAGATTTAAGAAATAATGCAGGAGGGTATGTAGACCAATCAATAGAAATAGCTAGTTATATTGTTGATAAAGGCTCAATTATATCATATGAAGTTGATGAAAATAAAAATGAAAAAGCGATAAAGTCAGATAAATCTCCTTTTATAAATTTGCCTATAATAATTCTGACAAATGGAGGAACAGCGAGTGCAGCGGAAATTTTGACGGGTGCGCTACAAGATTTAGGTAAGGCAAAGGTAGTTGGCGAAAAAACATATGGTAAAGCTGTAATTCAAAGTATTGTACGTTTAGAAGATGGAAGTGGAAAAATAATAAATGTAGGAGAATTTTTAACGCCAAATAAAAAAAGAGTACAAGATACAGGAATAGAACCGAACGAAATCGTTATATTACAAGATACAGCATCTGAAGATACTCAATTACAATCAGCCATAGAATTATTACATAAATAAATTGATGTATAATAATTAAGGTACAAAAAATTACAAAATTGTAAGAATTATTTTATAAAATGAACTTGGACAAGTAAACTTTACAGGCAATAATTATTATGATATTATAAAAGTGAAAAAATGTATTATAAATGAGAGGTTAAGAAAATGTTGATATTTTTAATATTTATATTAGTTGGTATATATTTTATATATATTCATTTTAAACAAGAATCAAAATGTAGTAATAAGAATAATTTGATAACAGATATGGAAATTTACATATCTCAATTAGAAATAAGACCAGAAGCAAATAAAAATATAAAAACAATTGCAAATTATTTAGAAAATATAGTTATGCCAAATGAGAAAATTTTAGCAGTAGGAAGCGCATGGAGCATTATGGGAACTAATTTTGCTATTGTAACAGACACAAGAGTTATAATTAAAGGTAGTAGTATTGAAATAATAACACCAATAGAAAAAATAGAAACAGTTATTCAGAATGGAACGGTTGTAACTGTTAATAATAATTGGATTAATTTATTATCAATAGATAAAGCTAATAAAATTGTAAATTTAATAAATAAGCAAATATCAAGTATTAAAACAATAGGACAAACAATAAAAATTGAAAATAAAATAATAACAGAAGAAACGATAACATCGCAATTAAAAAAACTTTCAGATTTACACGATGCAAAAGTATTAACAGATTTTGAATATAGTATGAAAAAGCAAGAATTATTAGATAAAATGAAATAAGGGGAGAAAGTATAATGAAATGTAATAAATGCGGAAAAGAGATAGAAGAAGGAGAAAAGTTTTGTGGAAATTGTGGCAAAAAGGTTAAGAAAAATAAAATACTAATGAAATATAATAAACTAATAATTGGAGTGGTGTTAATATTAATTGGCTTTATAGGTATAGTAAGTAATGAATTGTTAAATGTAAGAATTCCACATCTTAAAGAAGAAACAGTAAAAGAGGCTAGAGAAGAAATGAAAAGCTTAGGTTTAAATTTAAAAATCAATGGTTCTTCTAATGATAATGATATAATCATTAGCCAAAGCCCAGAATACAATAGTAAAGGCATAAGAAAAGGAAGTACAATTAGTGTAAATACTATAACTAAAGAAGAATTTGAAAAACAGAAGAAGGAAGAAGAAAAAAGAAGAAATAGACCAAGCAACGATATAATTATAGGTTGTGCACAGACAGCTATACAAAAAATGGCAAATTATGAACCAGAATTTGGAACGACGAAAGTACTAGAAGAAGATGAATATGGAAGATATTTAGTATCTTGCTATGCTAAATTGGTAAATGGTTTTGGAGCTGGAAAATACTATGTATATTATGTAGTTTTAAATGAAGTTACAAAACAAGATGGAGAATGGTATTATAAAATTAATCCAGCAAATGGAATTATTAATTCAGCTAATTATGGAAGTGATGAAGATTTGGCAATAGATTCAGTTAAAAAATTAAATAAATGGAATGAACCAAAGGAAGATAAATAGATGATTATATGGAAAAATCGAAAATAAAATATAACTACAAGCCTTAATATGTCGGAACACATATAAAATCTTTGTGTAGTCATGCTTATACAATGTACTTCTCGAAAATTGTATTATTTTATATTTTGATTTATTCCTTTATATTAAGCTATAGACATAATTATTGCTTTTGTTGTTAATTATATTAGAAAAAAATAAAATATATTAAAAGAAAGTGAACAACTTTTTATAATCATAATACAAAAAAAGATAGCATGGTGCTATCTTTTAACTTTTTTATTCAATTAGTTTTCGCACTTCTTTATTATAATCTATATCTAAGACATCACATAGTGCAATTAGTTCAAAGTCTTTTACAATGCTTAGCCCTTTTTCCATTCTATACAATTCAACTCTATGTATATATACTCCATGTAATTGTACTCTTCTACAAACTTCTTCCTTTGAAAATCCTTTTTGTTCTCTATGTTCTTGTAGCAATTTGCCAATTACATTCGCCTTATTTTCATATTTTTTCAAAAAAAATCCCTCACTTACCCATTTTTATTGATTTTATTACAAATTTTATGATAAAATGTAACACAGACTTACGGTGTTGATATTATTTTTGCAACTTTTTTAAAATATATGTATGAAAGGAGGAAAAATTATTGAATGTAAATGAATATGTTATTGTATATTTTGATGGAAAGAATACAACAACTACAACATGTAGGGTTAATTTAATTCTTGAGCATATAGAACAAATTATGAAGCAATATAATAATGAAATAAGTATATATATTCAGCCAAAATCTGAAGAAAAAGCAAAAATAGAAAAGCAAAAATATTATAAATCGAAATTTGTATTAGCAAGTAAAAAATATAAGGACGGAAAAATAAGTAAAGAAGAGTTAGATCAAGATATAAGAAAATTAAAAGAATTAAAAAAAGAATGTAAAACTAGACTAGAATATGAAGAAAAGTATAAAAATTACCAGGACAAAAAAAACACTAACAATATACCAAAATATAGTGTTAGCGATTAAATAATTATTTTGTATTTAACAAGTAAGTAATCATTTGATTAATAACGGACTTATCTCTATCACTTAAAAGTTCGTATTTATCAATGACATTAGGTGAATTAACTAGACCTTTAAATAGATTTACAGAAGAGCATTTAGCAGTATTGCATATATTTATTAGGTTATCTACACTAATACCAACTTTACCTGTTTCCACCTGAGAAATAAATTGTGGATTAAGATTAAGTTGTTCTGCAAAATCTTCTTGTGTCAGATTAAGGCTTTTTCTTATATCTTTAATGTTTTGACCTAATGTTGCATTACCTGTACTATTATCTATTGTGTTTTTCATTACTTCACCCCGATAATAGTATAGTTCAGAAATAGGGAAAAATGAAATATCTAGTAACTACAATTTTAAAATAAAAATGTAGTTAATGGCTATAATTTAAAGCAAAAACAATATATAATATCGAGGTATTAACTATAAAAGGAGAGAAAAAATTGAATTCACAACTCGAAAAATTAAAAAATGAATTAGATGAAGCCGTAAATAATCCTAATTCTAATATGGAGGACTTAACTAAAATTGCTTGTAATATAGACAACGAAATAGAAAAACTATATAAGCCTAAAGTTAGTCAAGAAGAAATAGAAAGATTATTAAATGCAGATCAAGCTATGGTAATGATATTAAATATAAAGTCGGATTTATTAGATTATTATTATAATATTTCACTAGAAGAATTAGAAATATTGGCCCAGAATATTTATGATTATTGTTGTTTAATGGTAAATGAAATTCCAGAACAAGAAATTATGAGCTATATTACAATGAAAAATGCAAAATATTATAATGAATTATCAGTAGAAAGCAGAGAAAAAATGACAGTAGAATTCAATGTTAAGTTTTTTAAACACTTAATATCAAAATATAAGAAAATTATAAAGAGTAATAAAAAATCATAGGATATAGTTATTTATACTAAAAAATGCAATAAAAATGCGCAATTAAATTAAATATATATATAGTAATTAGCCTACTATTAAAGAGCAAAAATTAAATATAAAATACATACATTGATTCTTTATTATCTAGAAAGGTAATGAAAAAATGAAAACAAAAAATAATACTAAATTTATTGACTTTTTTATAAAAAAAGAAAGAAATTTCTTATTCAACTTAAATACTGAAGCATTTTACAATAAGGATTTTAAATTTTACATAGGATGGTTTATTTATGCCATTGACGATTATACACGAGAAAAATATGATATTGAAGAACAATTTATATACTTTTTCACAAATAATTTTAATTTAAACATTATATTTATTATATATATTATGAATAAAGATTTTAGACAAAGAGTTATGAAAGATATTACAGAATATAAAAATAAATATGGAAAGGAACATATTTATGACTAATTATTGTGTAGATTTAAAACAGAGTATAGATAAATTAGAAATATCTGAAGAAATAAAAGAATTGTTAAAAAGTAATAAAATATCTAGCTTATATGAACTTGTAAAAAAGAATAAAAGCAATTTGAAAAAAATAGGATTAAATCCTAATCAAATCTCTCAAGTCGAAATACAATTACAACTTAAAGGATTGGATTTGAATATGAAACATTAAATAATGAGGATCATAAATTTTCGTAGCTGAAGATTTATGATTTTTCTTTTAAACATAAAAAAAGCAGACACATAAGTATCTGCCAAAAATTTAGTAAACAAATATAAAATATGAATCCATTTATATTCTTATTTATATATACCATTAAAATACTATAAAATCAATAGTTTTTATTCATTTAATACTTCTAAACCTGGATATGTAGAATATAAAAATGGTATTTCACAGTCAATATTTTCTAACTCTCCCCCATCAGGAAATGCTAAAATAAGTCTATCAGCCTTAGGGAGTGATAGGGGATAAGAATTTACTAATTTTACGATTCCTCTTTTATTTCCTTCATCTGCTACAATGATATAGCAAGTTGTCTTTTGACAAGAAAGATATTATAACAGGATCATAACCAAGGTAGTAATTGGCTAATCTAGGCTTGTACTTACACAAGATATCTAATGCTATTAGCATTTTATCGTTTATTCTTTTAGTATTATGTACGAATATATTTCCTTTTTTACTTACCATATTACTATCTAATACATTTTTAAAATTATTATTTTTATCATTAAACAATATTTGTAGTTGGTTTAATCTACTACATCCAAAGTCTTGAAGAAAATTAATTACTTTGGCTTTATCTACCATTTTAAAGACCTCCTTTTATATTATTCTCATTAAGTATCCATATATTAACTTCTTATCTTGCTGGATTTCAGTAACTTTTATCAACACATTTTGCATATAATGTGGAAAATTGTTAAATTTAGCAGGTATTCTTACTAAACATGTGATTTTAGTACTATCTAACTGCACTATAATACCACTATTCTTTTTAGGAAATGCTATAACCTGTCCTGTATATTCTCCACCTTCAGTAATATATTTTCTTACAGATTTATATGGATTTTCTAAAAAACATTTAGCATCTAATTCAAAGATATTGTTTTCTATATCAATATTTTTAATTCTAACTTTTAAATATTCACCTGGAGAATACTCATCTTTACAATTAACAATATATGTGTGTTTTAAATTTTTTGCCATAATTATAACTTCTTTTCCATATAATTCACAAATAATATGCTTAATTCCAACAGCAATTATTCTAACTCTTGCTACATCATTATTTTTTAATTTTGTTAGTTCTAATTCAGATCGTAATTTCATAGCATCTATTCTACTCGCTATTGCAATAGAAGATGTTTCATCTAGTTTTATCACAATAAAGTCTATTTCAGCACCAAGCATACCTCGAATAGTAGATTTACTTGCCTTAGATATACCTAAATGCGTACTAGGAATAAGTATTTTTATATTGTTATACCAAACAATAGCGCAAGGGATATATTCATTTTTCAATTTATAATATTCATCTTCAATACCACTTATTTTACCTGTAAGTATTCTTTGCTCATCTCTACTTCTTAAAAGTTCCTTCATTGCAAATTCACTCAATATCTCACCTCCAATTAAAAAGCATCTACCTGTTTATAGGTAAATGCTATTATTTATATTTATTTTATAATATCAATCGTATATCATTTGGGTTTATAAGATAATCTTTAGTTGTTTTGAATTTATATTCTCTTTCTAGCTCTTTAAATGATTTATCTGTATTTTTAAGCATATCATTTGCAAAATTCATAAGTTCATATTCATAATCAGTTCTTGATTTATCTGGGTTTAAATTATTTTTATACATATAACTTAATGTATCTTTATAACATTGTATAAAATTATATATTTTATCATTATCAGTTATTTTATCAGTTATTATTTGTTGCTTTATATTTTGTAAATCTGCATAATTTAATGTAAGTACCATAAATTGCCTCCTTAATTGCTTTTTTCTAATATATCATAAAAAAATAAATATAACAATGTTCAACTAGACTTTTATTAAAATCTTGTAAATGCTTATTTTGATAAAAATATATTAGATTTTACAAATAAATTTTAAAAGTTATCCCACCCAAGTTTTTGTTTATTTGGTGGTTTTTCTTTATTTCTCTCTTTTACTGGTGCTTTATCTGGTGTGTTTTTGGTCCAATTAGGTTTATAGTCTGACACAGGATTATCTTTTAATTTTTTAGATAATGGATGTTCAGTATAAATAACTTTATCTAAAAGTAATGGTTTATTACCCCTTAAATTTACGATTAATTTAGTAGATGGTATTCGTAATATTTCATCAATGTTAAGCAAGTTTCTTTTTTGAGTGGATATACTTTTTTGTCCGTACTCTCCAATATCACCTTCTATGGAATTTGACTTTTTTATGGAGGTGGTCTCCACCGTTGATACACCTATTAAATCGCAGAAATATTTAGCCGTTAAAGTATCTGTTATTGACATACTTATTTTTGTGTCACAATTTCCTAATATTTCATCTGATAATCCGTTTGGGTATCTATTTTCAAACTGGCCTAGATTTTGTAAAATAGGAATTAAAGCAATTCCTCTACTTCTGACAGTTGATATTTTTTTGTTAAAATCAGGGATTTGCCCGCAAATTAGCAAACTCATCTAGAAAGAAAAATACTTCGTTTTCGCATTTCCCATCTGGTCTTGAATCTGCATATCTTATTAATTTTATAAATAAAAATGTATAAAAAAGAGAAGCAATAAAATCATAAGCAGAATTCATATCACTAGTAATAATATAATAGATACAAGGAATTTTTCCAGGTAAAGTTAAATCAATATCTGTGCTTGAAGTTAGTTTTTGTAAATCCTCATTTTGAAATGTTTGTAATCTAGTTCCAAGGCCAGTAATAACACTTGCTTTTATTGTATCACTACCACTTGCAAATATGTTGTAGGACATACGAGCTGGGCTATCAGGTGGCATCTTTTTAAATAAATTATCTATTTCACCAATATCTCCATTTGCAATATGTTTGTACACATTTGTAATGTTATTTTTATCTGATAGTGTTTCTAAAAAATAAAATTCAAAGGCTTTTAGCAAATTTTCTTCAGCTCTTGGCCAAAATTCATCTCCGTTTATTATGTTGTTGGGTGTTAGAAATTATAACATTTGAACTTGTTTGAACATCATTTATATTTTCGTTTTCTTGTAAGGGATTCCATCTATCTGAATGTCGCATGTCGTTTAAATTTAAAACTTTTACTACATAACCAATATCTCTAAAATAACTAGAAGTTTTTCTATAAATTTCACCTTTAGGATCTGTCACAATAATAGATTTTTTATATTTAGATAATTCTAATAAATTTGTTAGCAAAAATCCTATTGTTTTCATACTACCAGAGCTGCCAAAAACGCAAATATTTTTATTAAAGTAACTTTCAAAGGTTAACTTTACAATATTTTCTTTATATTTTCCTAAAATGATACCAGAAGAATTGTCATTTCCTAGAGTACTATTAATTTCTTTTTCAGACATCCAATTTGCGGTTCCATGTGTTCCATCTTCTGATTTGAAATTTATGCCTTTATTTACTTCTTGCTTTTTGAAAAGGACAAGTAATATGTCTAACACTATTAAAATCGAAATAAGGGCAAATATGACACAAATAAGAGCATATAAATTACCAGTTAGAACAATACTTTTTTCAAAACATTCATTTAATAGCAAAAAGTAATTTTTTATATTGCAATCTATAACGATATTTAAGATTAAACAAAAAAATAAAAATATGTAAAAACATATCTTTTTAATCATAGACATTTCGTTCTTTGTCAATATAATCTTCTAAATCTACTACTATAAAATGAGCAGATGGAAGTTCTTTTTGTATTTTTTGCTTTAATTCGATATTACATATTATATCTGCATTTTTATTCTTGTTTTCTCTTAAAAAATATTTAATTCTATTGATTTTCTCTGTATCTAAAAAGTAAAAAAATGATATATATTTATTTTGATAGTCAGTATAATCGCAAAAATTATATTCAGCAATATAAACTTTGTTTTTATAATATCCATCAATAATCTTAGACCAATTAACACTATTTAGATATTTTAGTTTTTCTCTATTTTCCTCTGTATCTTCTATAATTAATACTTGATTATTGCCAAAAGCAAAATCCTGTATATTGATTCGTTTTACATCATCTATTAGTACAATGATATTTTTATATTTATGTTCTTTTTGAATATCATATATTACAGACATTATATATTTATTATCATGATCAGATGAGATATGATAACTTAAATAATCGATGCCATTTATATTTAATATTCCAATAAACTTTCGTGCTGTTATTGTAAACATTTCTTTGTCTTTCATTTTAAAAGATGGTATAAAATCTACTAATTTACATTTATGATAAAAAGCACCTAAATTACTAATATATAAAAGTCTTGATAAATATTTTTTATTTCTATTGATTGGGGTATACTCAAAATTAAATAATTTAGCATATTCAACACCTAATTCATCTAAAACTAGATTAAGTTTAGTTCTTCTCAAATATTTCTTTTCTACAAGACTAGTAATTCTTTTTCTATAATATTTCTTAGTGCTAAAAAAATACTTTGCATCATTTACTGACAAGTATTGAAACTTTGCAATAAATTTTATCAAAGCAATTTCTTCATCACCATTCGGAAAGTAGTTCAAATAAATCACCTCCCAAAATTAAATTAAAAATAAATCCTTAATTGAACTTTGGTAGGATATTCGACAGCTATCGCAGTCGCCTACCTACCTCCACGCGTCAAAATAGGGAATAAATCTTTTGTAATACTTGATTTTACTACATTTTAAAAATTCTCTACCTGTCGCAAAATTTTTCTTTTAATTTTAAAAAAATTCCCTACTTTTACGAACTGTATTTTTCTAAAAATTTATTAACTTTTTGTGCCTCAAAAACATAAATTTCAGTATGTGGATTTTCAGAATATTCACCTTTAGCACAATAAAACATTTTTGTCATATTATCATCTTGAATAACATTTGACATTATCAAAGCATCTGCAATAGGTTTAATATATTTATTATCAATGTCCCAACCTAGTAACTTATCATAAACCTTTATATAAATAAAAACTTCACTTCCAAATTGATTAGCAAATGGTTTTGTAATTTCTGCTACATTTAACAAAACTCTTTTATGTGTATGTGTCTTAAGATTTTTAAAAGATGGCATTACTTCTGGAACATATATTTTTAATATGTTATCTTCAAATTTTGCTTTATATTCATTATCGATAGTTTTAATTTTTTCATATTCAAACTCTACATTTTTGTTGTATAGTTTTATTTCATTTAATATATTATATCTAGTCTTTTCAAAATTTCTTAAAAAGTTTTCTATCTGCAAATTTGTAAGACTATTACTTTCAATTAGTAAATCTATATTTTGCCTTAAATTTACTAAGTTTTTTTGTAAATTATTATTTATAATCATAAACAAATCCTTTCTTTTAAATATTTTTGAAGGGCAGTATTAAAAAGAAAACACTTGTATTTATTCTTCTGATTCTATAAATTCATCATATGCAGCAAAGATTTTTTCTGTAAGCTCTGTTCTAACATCAGAGTTTAAAGGATGACATACATCTCTATATGATCTTTCTCCATTTCTTAGCTTTCTCGAAGGCATTGATATAAACCTTCCATTTTTTTCTGTTTCAACTAATGTGATACCTCTAATAATAAATTTGCCATCTAAAATAACATTGGCATATGCAAGAACAACTCCTTTCCTTCTTGCTTTAAAAATTCTAACATCTGTAATTTCCATAAAAAATTCCTCCTATAAATTAAATTTTGAAGGACAATTTATAAAAGAGAATTATATTATCATATTTTATTTTCCTGTTCGTGGAAGTTTTGGCTCGTGTTTTTCTTCTGGAATATGTGTAATTGTTGTCCATTTACTATTTGCTTCAGCTGTTACACCAAAATATACACCAACAGTTTTAGTATAGTTTGTGAATGTATCACTTTCTTTTAATGTATCAAAAGATTTACATACCATAGTAGGTTCTGTATTTTCTTTGAAGCCTATATCTACTTTACCAAAGTCAAACATTGTTTCAACAATATATTCATCATCTGCAAATTCTATTGTTGTAAAGTCTAAATCGTAATTTTCTGTTGTTTTCAAATTTTCTTTAAATAAAACATAATCATCAGATTTATTTGTCTTATAATATACATTATAAGTTAAGTCTTGATTCCATGTTCCTGTTGTCATAGTTTCTATTCTTATATAATCAGTAGGTATATAATCAAACCATTTAAAGTTTTCTAAATATACATTTGATGCATTACCAACATTTGAAAATTCATAATTAACTTTTTCTCCAGGTTTAATCTCTGTTGTACCTTTTTTATCAACTGTTACTTCAATATCTACACTATCGTTTTCTATTGTTAATGGTACAATTTCATTATTTTCAACTATTTCAAATTCATAAGTATTTTCATTTAATATGTAATAAACTGATCCTGTATCTAATTCTTTTGCATAATACTTTCCATAAGGGATAAGTTCAGATTTTGCCTTTCCTGTTTCATCTGTTGTAATTTGTGCAATTTTATTATTTGCCATATCATATATTCCAAATGTTGCACCTTCTAGTTTTTCTTTAGTTTTACTATCAACTTTAGTTATTTCTAAATAACCTTGGACTTTCTCGTTTTTCATATCATATTCTAAATTTAATATTTTTATATCTTGACCTTGATATTCACTATTTACAATTATTACTTCATCACTTAAAATATACCCTTTTGGAGCTTTAGTTTCTTTTATTAAGAAATCTAATAAAGGTAAATCTGCTTTAAAAGTTGCTTTTCCTTTTTCATCACTTGTTGTAGTTTCTATTAATTCATTTTCTTTTAAAATTATTTCACCTTTATAATTGATTATATCTTCTTTAGCATATAAACTAAATTCTGCACCTTCAAGTAATTTTTCATCATCTTTGTCTAGTTTATATACATTTATTTCTAATTTTTGTCTTTCATTAACAAAAGAAGTATTATCAAACACTATAGCTGTGTTTTGATCTTTATATTTTAATGTTACATTTTTGATTTCATCATTTAAAACAAATCCATAGGGAGCTTTAATTTCCCTTACAGAATATTCACCTAGTGGCAATTCCTTTGATGTTGCTTTTCCATCATCATTTGTAGTAATTGTATCTACTACTGTTCCTTTTTTGTATATTATTGAACCATCATTTGAAGGATCGTAAATATCTTCTCTTACAATTATTTCATATTTTGCATTAGCAAGACCTCTTTCTTCATATACAAATTTTCCATCTCTATAATCTGCTAATACTTCACCTTTCTTTTCAACATTTATTTTTCCTTTAACTGATGTATCTTTTTGTATAACTGTAATTACTGGTGTTTTTCCATCTTCTAATGTTTTATAAGCAGTGTTAGATGTAATTCTAAATTTAACTGGATCTTTGCTAATTAAATAACCTTTTGGGCTTTTTTGTTCTTCTAACTGATAATTTCCAACTTCCAATTTATCTCCTGTCATTACTCTACCTAGTTCATTTGTTGTCCAAGAATCAATATAGTGTGGTAGAGGAGACCAATTCCAATATCCAAAGTATTTTCCTGTGTCTAAATTTTTTATTTTGAATTTTGCACCTTCAATTTTTACGACTTTTCCAGTTTCTGCATCTTGCTTTACTATTTCTAAAATAGAATTAAAAGAAGTATCATTAAATATTCTCCAAATTTGTGGCTCTGCACTATCTTTTGTTATAACTACTTTGAAATCGTCAACTTTATATTTATCTTCAGGTACTTTTGTTTCTCTTACAACATAAGTGCCAAAAGGTAATCTTTCACTTACTGCATATCCTTTTGAATCTGTTTTTAATATTGCTGCAGTTTTACCATTTGCATTTTTAGCAATTGGAGCAGCTTCCCAAGAACCATATTTTTCAATATCTTTTTGTGCTTTTATAGAAAATTCAGCACTAGGTAATAAATCGGCTTCACCTGCTTCATCACTTGATATTTTTATAATTTGGAAAGATTGAGATATTACTCTTTCTTTTACTGTTATATTTTTTGTTATAATTTTTACATTTTGATTTTCATAAGTTAAATCAAAATTATATTTTGTAGTATCTAATGTATAGCCTTTACTTGGCTTAATTTCTTTAATGTAGTATTCCCCTAAATATAAATTATTTAAGGTTGCATTTGCCTCATCGTTTGTTACTAATTCACCAACTTTTACATCTGTATTATAAATAACACTATCATCAGTAGGATCTAAGATTGGAGTTCTAGCATATAAACCATATACTGCACCCTCTAATGTTGCTTCGCCTTGTGCTTGTTTTCCTGTTTGGATATCTTCTTTTGAAATTGATATGCTGCCTTTTACTCTTGTATTTAAAACAGAAATTTCATAAGTTTTTCCGTTTTCAACAACTCCAATATTTTCGCTAACTTCAACTTTTATAGTGTATTTCTCAGGTGCTTTTTGTTCTTTTACATAGTAAGTTCCATAATCTAGTAATCCTGATATAGCGATACCATTTTCATTTGTTGTTATACTTGTTATTTTTACATTATCAGTATTGTAAATGTCAAATGTAGTTCCAGATTTTTTTACTACCTTATTACTTTCAGCATCTTTTTTTACAACCTGTATTTTTCCTTGTTTCCAATTATTAATAGCTTCATAAGTTGTAGTTTTTGCAGTTTGTATTTCCACATTTTTTATAGTTGTATCTAATATTAAGTGTTCAGGTACTGAAACCTCTTGAATATATATTGTTCCTTTTTTTAGTTGATCAATTACAACTTTTCCGTTTGAACCTGTTGTATATGTTCCAATAGGATCTGTCATATCTTCATTACGACTAATTTTAAATGTTGTATTAGGTATATAGTTTCCCTTGTTATCCTTCTTTGCTAACTCTAATTTTCCATATAAATTAATTCTTAAATCTAATAACATTGTTACAGGATCATTATAATCTAATGCATATAATTGATTTTGTACTCCGGAATTAAAAACAAAATATACAGTTGTATCATTATCTTCTGTTTCATCTTTTATGATGCCCCAGTTTTTCATTGTACTTTCTGATATTTTATAAGTTTCTCTTGTACAATTTTCATCTACTGTAATTGATAATGTATTTTGACCTTTTGTATGTGCAATTCTTATGCCATCTACTGTTTTATCAAAACTCACATAGTCTTGTAATACATTATTTGAATCGCTAATTGTTTTTGATTCTCCAGCTTCTACTATTATTGTATCATTTATAAAACTAGGTTGTTTTCTTATATTATCTATTTTTGAATTTACTTCGTTTTTAAAATTCATATATTCATTTTGAATACTTGAATTTTTAAATGTTGCATTAGACTGTTCTAACTCTTCCCATATCATTTGCTGAGTAAACACATAATCCATTTTTCTACTATTATCTGCTATAATTCCACCATCGACAACATAGTTACCATATTTGCTATACCATCCAAAATATGCTACTCGACAAGCTTGTTTCATCTTCTCGTCCGTTGGTTTTGTATGTGTTGCTGAGTGAATTTCTCCTGTTGGACTGTCTACACCATGTTCACAACAAAATACTGTAATTTTTTCTCCTGTTGTATAGTTTACTAATCTTCTTATTAACATTCCTACGCTTGTTTTATTATCAGTCGTGTAAACATTTGAATCCCATTGGCCTGATACCCACTTACCAGTACCACCACTTGATACTGCAAATATAGGCTGAACTGTACCAAATAATGTTATTATAATATACATTATTGCTAATAATTTTCGCATTTTACTTTTTTCTCTTAGCATATATAAAATACCTCCTAACTAAAAAGAGAACAATTTTCTTGTTCCCTTTATTATTTATTTTTATCTATAATAAAAATTTATTGTCCATTTTTTACAGCCTGGACATGTCCAGACTTCATAACCTGAAGGACATTCTTTTAAATATTTTTCTTTTGTAATTTTATCATCTTCCCATAATTTACCTAATTCTTCTATTTTGGAATTGTAATAGTTATCTGCCTGAGCTTTTGTTTCAAACCATAATCCTGTATTTCCTGCACCTATTTTATGATTATTTCCATCACAATCCTTTTTTTTTGCAACTTTAACCTCAATTTCAGTATAGTTATCTGAGGTTTTATTGGTTGGGTCTTGTGTTTTTACTTTTGTAATATTAGATTGTTTAGTTTCTTCATTTAGATTAGTAGTTTTCTTTTGTTGTTTTTCTTGCTCTGTGTTTGAGCTTTTTATTGTTTCATTTTTATTTATAGTTTTGTTATTATTGCTATTATTTTGTGTTATTTCTTGTTTTTGAGAAGACTTTTCTTCTTGCATTATTTCTTCTTTTGCAACAGATTCATCATCTTTGATTTTTGGGTTAGAGGAAATAGTTTCTTCTATCTGAGTATTTTCTTGTAATTCATTTACTATAACTTTAGAATTCTCTAATATTTCATTTAAACAATCATCTTGAATAATATTATTTTCAAAACTAGATGCAGTTTTTAAACTCTTATAATTTAATAATAACTTTCCAATGAAGATTGAAATAACAACAATTAAAACAATAATTATATATGTAAATTTTTTCTTATTCATGTAACATCACCCTTTCTATATTTAGGATAACATCTTTTATTTTGGTTTGACAATGTTGAAGTAAGAAAAATTTTTTTATATCTCTAATGCTTGAACACAAAGCCTTAGCCATGGTTTTCCTTTAACACAAGTTATAAGTGTCAATGTATTTTCTTCTGTATTTTCCAAATTAGACCAATCAGTTTCATCAATTTGAGTAACACTATTTACATAGTATTCTCTTGTTCCGAGAAAACTTGTATAAGAAATTTTATCTCCTGTATGTAAAGTATATAATTGGGCCCAAAAATTATTTGTGTTATGCGCTGCTAAACATACATTACCATCGTAATATGAAGAGTTTTTAAAATGCCCAACTCCTTTTGCAAGAGTATCAAGAGATGTACCTTCATAAATAAGTCCCTCAAAGCCAATTTTTTCAATTTTGATTACTCCTACAACACTTTCACCATCAATTTGTAATAGCAAGTCGTCTGTATTTTCATTATTTAATCTGTCCTGAATATTCTCATCGGAGTATATTTCTACAACAGTATCTACTTTTGATTTATTATTTAGATGTTTTATGATAAAAAAAGTAGATATGATAACAATAATAACTAAAACTACTATGACAGATATTGTTATAGCCCTTTTAATATTTTTGCTCAATATTTTAAACCTCCTTTCTTTTGGCGATAAAAAAGAACTAGTTTGTATCTAGTTCTAAAATATCTTTTATATATTTTGAAATTTCAGAAAACATATTTGGATTCGTAATTTTTTTAGTTACATCTTCCAAAGAAAAAGGATCAAGAATAATATCATAAATGCCTAATGTTAATGCCTCTTTTAATTCTTTTACCTTATCATTTTCTAAAATTAAAATAACTTGTATATTTTTTTCTCGAACTTTAAACATAAAGTCTTTGAAATTGTATTTATTTGGTTGTAATGTGGCAATTAGAGTTGTTGCATCTTTTTCTTCCAAAACATAATCTGGATAATATACAATTCTACTATCTTCAATTCTCTTGTTTAAGTCTCTGTCTAATTGCTCATTATCTGTAAATATTAATACCATTTTTTAATTACCTCCTTCAAAATAATCCATTGCATCTGCAAAGTTGCCATTAACTCTAACTTCAAAATGTGCATGTGGTCCTGTTGAATATCCAGTACTTCCGTACTTTTAGAACTGCCTGTCCTTGTTTTACAGTTTGATTAGTTGTAACAAGTAATTGTGAACCATGAGCATATAGTGTAACAATACCATTTCCATGATCTATCATAACCATATTTCCATAAGAATTTGAATATGTTGCAGTAATTACTTTACCATCTGCCATTGCTACAAAATTGGCACCAGTAGGAGCCCCAACATCTGTACCAGTATGGAGTTTATAAGCACCGAGTTATTGGGTGAACTCTCATACCAAAAGGGGAAGTTATTGTAGTATATCCAGGTATAGGCCAAGTAAACATTCCCTTAGGAACTAACCCTTTACCATTAGTAATTATTGTACTAGATGAGCTATTTCCTTGAAGCCAGGTTGTATTTTCTTTACCTTCATAGTAACCACTAGATGCTTGAATAACCACTTGCACATCTGTATCAATGTCTTCATCTCTTATATGTAAATTATTTTTTAAATAGTTTTTTAATCTTTCGTATTTTTCTCCAATAAGTTCTTCGCCAATATAAACTTTTTTAGTAGTTTTTGTATTACCTTCTGTGGAAGTTTTTTCTTCATAGTTATATTTATAATGTCCCATTATAGTATCACTTTCTACTAATAAATATACGGTTTGTTCACTGGTAGTTGTATTTGTAGTTTCATTTCCGTTTTTCATCTTTTGTTGTAGTTGTTGTTTCAGTTTTAATTTTATATGTTTCATATTTAAAAGTACTTTCAAAATGTTTAGCGACTTTTTCAAGTAGATTTTCATCTAATTTACTACCATCTGACATATTGTGAAAAGCCATTATTGCATATAAATGAGACCATTGTATTTGCTTATCATTTTCTCTACTATCTATATCTAATAAACTAGTAGTAGAATTTCCATCTAAAAAGTTATGACACATATTTAAGAAACTAGCTTTATTAATACATGATGTTCTGACTGCTTTTTCTTCTTGCGACATAGAGGATTCATCTTGTTGCACATCATCTACAAAAATTGCATCTATAACAGTACAAAATGCAAACAATAACACAAAAAATATAATGATATATGGTAAAAATGGTTTAATTACGGAGAAAACTGCTTTTTTCAATTTGTTTTTTACTTTACTTTTTAAAATTTCTTTTGCTTTATTTTTTAGGTTCATTTTGATCACCTAATTTCTTAGTATTATTTTCATTAGTAAGTTTTTGAATATTCTGCATATATTCCACATTTTGATAATTAGATTTTTTATTTATTTGATTGCTTTTACCTTTATAACCACTAAAATCACCTTCAGCCATTTTAGCACCAACACTTAAATATGCTTTCGCAGCATTAAATCCTGTTTTGGCCACTTTTCCAACTACAGATTTTGAAATATTTGCAGTTCCATTTGATGTAGGAATTGAAATATTATTATTTACATTATTAGTATTTGTGTTTGTATTTCCTTTTGGTAAAACTGTTCTAATAGGATTTACATTTCCATTGTAATCTTTTTCAGGGCTTAAATTCATTGATGGATTAACAACTGATTTCGCTCTATCAATAAAACCTTTTAGTCCACTATTGTTGCCATTACTACTATTATTGTTTAATGATGGAGTATTAAATTGTTCTTTTATAGCGCCTAAACCGAATCCAAGCATTGCACCCATTCCAACTACACGATTTGTCATTTGTTCATTGTCTACACCTGCAATTCTACTAGTTAAGTTTTGAAAACAATTTTGAAGAGCATCTGCCAAAGGCAAAATCATCATAGCCCATATCAAAGAAACAGCCCAACCGCCACCAGATGGCAAAAATGCAAGATATATAAGGAATAAGAAACAATATATAAATTGCATAAATATATTCATTATAATTTGACCTGCCCAAATTGATGCAGCAGTTACATTTTTATTTATTATCCATAATCCTGCTGCGACAGGAGTAAAAATAGTAAATATTATAATTGTAAATTGCCTAACAATAAATTTTATATTTAATTTTACAAATAAATATATGAACATTGCAATTACAAGAGCTGTTGCGATTGCATTTCCTGTTGAAATAGATGTAATCATACTTTCTCCCAATTTATCACCCAAACTTGCATTATTTGAAGCATTTAGTAATAGATACACCATACTATTATTTAGAAACAACATAAGTCGTATAAATATAGGTGCAAGAGCTATTGCTACGCCACCAAAACAGAGCCTCATTAAACTTTCTTTTGCTTCATTTTTTCTGGCAGTATTCATACCAGCCACTATAATTTTATATCCAAGAATAAATACTGCAATTAAAATTAGACTTCCCGAAATAGCCGAAAATATAGCATACCATTTCATTGTTTTATTCCACAAATCCGAAGTAAATGGAGATAAGCTATCATCTAATCTATTGCCATTAAATATTAAATCATCATAATTTTTAAATCCTACATTGGAGTCCTTACCGAGTAGTAAAGTCAAACACTGTCTGTGCTAATCCACCAATACATTCAGCAATAATTTTCTCAAATAATGAGCCATCTTCTTTTTTTACCTGTTCTTTTAAATTAACCCCATCATCTTTATTAGCAGCAAAACAAATAGGGGATACCAACATAAAAATCATAATTACAATAAATATACTTTTAATTATTTTTTTCATTGTCATCGACCTCCTTTAAGTAAATACAAATTGTTTTTCAAAGTCTGTAATTATAAATTTTATTGCTGTAACACTATTATTTAAGCTAATTACACATTCGCCAGGATTAGCTGTTGTTAAAAAGTTCTTTGTTCCTTCAGATAAATTAAAAAAGTCTACAACTTCATCTACTGATCCAGGCGATTGCTTAAACAAGTATCGTGTAGAACATATATTTATAATCGTTTTACCGTTCTTCACACGATAAAAATTCATCAATAAATTGACTACCGTATGAACAATGGAACATTGTACTTGCGCCCGTCTACGAGCTACATTTACTAGAAACTCGGCGGATTCTTGAAATTTTAAGAATAACCAAGCTTCATCGCAAACAATTATCTTTCGTTTTTCCTTATTTTTTAGTACAAACTTTTGCCAAATCCAAGTCAAAATCACATAAGAAGCATATAACTTTGTAAAGTCATCTTTTATATCACTCATATCGAATGTAACAATCTCTGCATCTGAAGTAATTTTACTTTCACAATCAAAAATTCCTAGTGAATTACCTTTTAAAAACGGAACTAAAAGCTCTGAAAGTTCTTCACATTTACCACGATCTTTTAATTTTTTTTGAAAGTCTGAAAGTGTAGGCATTTTCTTCGGTATTCTCCCAACAGCATACTTGCCACTTTCAAGTTTTCCACCTTTTTTTTCAAAAAGTGAATTTACATCTGATGTAATTCCGTTTTTCTGCATATAATTGATTAACTATTATCTCAATTTCTGTAATTTCTGTTCCGTTTAGAGTTCTACCTTGATAATTTCTACATATTGTACCAAGCAGACCTCTTATTTCTGCAACTTTATCAAGTATATTTAAAAATTGTTTAGAACCTTTTGTATCAGGTTCTAACTCAAATGGATTTATTCCAGCAGATTCGCCTTGTCTAATCTTTATTACTTTACCACCAAGCATTTTAGTAAGCCCAGTATATTCGCCTTCAACATCTATGAAAAATGCCCCGCAACCTGTTGTGGCTATATTTCTTGCTGTTAAAATTTTTAATGCTACACTTTTACCACCGACCACTTGTACCGCAAATAAATACATGTGGATTTGGTAATGCTGGTGGACCGAATGAATGTATCTACATATATAGGAGCATTAGTGAACATATTTCTTCCTATAAAAATACCACTATCATGAGATAGATTAGGATTAGATATAGGAATTAGTGTAGCAATACCACCGAGCTACCATATTTCTTTCATAATTTGCTATTGGTAATTCTCCGAATTGGAAGCATCGTTTTTAATCCTTCCAGTTGCCTAAATGTTAAAGTTCGTATCATAGCTGTTTTCTTGTTTAATTCACTTTCTAATATTTTTGTTTTTTCATTTAATTCATATAGGCTTTCTGCATTTAAAGTAATAAAAATAGTAGCAAAAAATAACTTATCCTGATTTGTCTGGATAAGCATTCTTAAATCTTCAAGATCATTAATCTGTTTTTCTAATACTGGAAGATGCAAGATATTGCCTTGTTTTGAGTATGTTGCATACTCTGATTGGCTTTGCACTAATTTTTTAGTTAATTGATTGATAACATTACCATTTGAAGATGGTTCGACTTTTACAGAAATGTTTATATTTCCAATACTAAATAAGTCATCTAACCAACTAATCCAAGTTTGTTCTGGATACACAGTCATTGCAAATATACGAGAATATTTATTGTATCCTAGTGTTAAATAGTCTTTTCTCTCTTGCAGTTCTTCAGGCAGTAACAAGTCAGACATTGTTGGAGTGTTATTAAATATATCAATTTCTTTTTTCTTTTCTTTTTTGTTTTTTACCAACATAAAAGTTCTCTCCTCCTTTCTTTAATTCACTTATATTTAGAGCAGCATTTTTATTTAGCTCTCTATATATTAAATTGTAAAGATCATCTTCTGAAAGTGTCTCACAAACAATTTTTGCACGAAGCAAATTTCCTTTAAAAGAGTTAGATTTTCTCTCTAATTCTTGAATTGCATTTTCATACAATCCATCATAAGAAATAATCGCATAATTCTTTACTACTGAAATTGTACGGTTTTCCATTAAATTCTCTAAATACTCAATTAAATAACTCTTATAATCTTGTATTTTTGAATTATTAGTTTTGTTTTGTTTAATTAATGCTATTATTTTACTTGTATCTATAAATTCTGTTGTAGAAAAGAATTGTACTGGATAATCTATTGCTAATGCTGTTTGTATTAAGATGCTCTCTATTGAATCTTGTTCTTGATTAGAAAGCATATTGTAGTCAATATTCCCAAGTCTTATAACATAAGAATATCTATTCCCAAGACAAATCATATTATCTTTTATTTTAAATTCAAGTATATCTTCTAACTGTTTTTTAGTTTTCTTTTTACCTTTTGGTTGATTTTCAATAGAAGAACTTTGTTTTATTTTTGAATTTACATTTTTCTTTTTATAGTTTAAATAAATTACTGTTCCAATTATGAAGGCAATAGTAAGCACTAAAAATACTATCATTAAAACCATGTGCCACACCTCCTATAAACGAAGTCCTTTTTGCGAAACAGATATTTAATCGCATAAAAAAAGAATTTATCGAAATTCTGCTCACCAATTTTTAAAAAGCTACATAGTAAAAAGAAAGCAGATATTGCAATTATAATAACTATTGTTAATATTTTTGGTATAGGGATTGCAAATAGTGTTAAACTTGATGCTGCAAGCATTAAATAAGTTACTTGTCTTAAACTTAAATAACCGCCAAAAATTTTTTCTTCCCTTTTCATATCAAAGGGTACTTTAAACACTCTCATATTGTCGCCTCCTAACCGCCAAGTAAACTACCTGTATTGTTTGTAGCAACATTTACAATAATTCCAGCAATAATTAAACTAGCTCCAAGTATGACGCCACCACCACATATCCATGCTAAACTACCTATGCTTTCTGCACGCTTTTGTGGATTATTAGAATTGGCTATCATTTTAAGTGCTGCAACAACGACACTTGCAAATATTAAAACTCCACCAAGTGGCATAGCAATACTTGTTATTACTCTTTTGATATTGTCTGTTGCTGTTTGAACTTCAGCTGTACCAATAGATTCGGCAAAAACTTGACTTGCTTGCATTGCAAATAACATAGCAGTTGTTCCTGCCATAGATAATTTTGGAATTATCTGTTTTTTCCTTTTAGATAAATTCATAACTTATCAACTCCTTTTACGATTAATTTGAAAGGCTTTTCGTAAAAAGTTGCACTATTTTTCTTATGTCATATTTTTAAAATGTACGAAGATATAGGGAAGTGATAAAAAAAATACACTACCTAGTATTAAACTGGGTACTGCTATTAAAAATTTTGACTTTATCTTTTGTGATTTTATCAAACACCCTATTGCAAGCATTATTAAGGAAAATATAAGTAATATTGCAAGAATTATTACTATCACTTTAAAGCTTACAAAAAAGATGGAAGATACAACATTTTCAAAGTTATCTATATAATCAGTAGGCATCTAATCAACTCCTTTATGTGCTATTGTTAGTATATTTATTGATAATAGTTCGTTTATAATAATTGAGTAAATCATTAGGTGAATGTTCTTGTGCTAAAACATATAGGTTTATTAAAGATTCTCTTTTTACTTGTGATAACAAATTATTAAAACTGCTGTTATATATTTCATAGAGAATATATATAATTTCCTTTAGCATTTGAACTTTATCTTTTTGCATAATGTTCAAAATCTCTTCTGTATATAGAAATTCCAAGCGATCTAAAATATCATAAAATTTTTTTGGTATTTTATTGCTATTGTTTATTATAAAATTAAATAAGTCATCTATATTAGAATTTATATTATTATCCTGTACATTTTTGTATATAGGGTATGTACTTTTAAATATATAGGGGTATGTATTTTTTTGTACATAGGGTGTATCATTTATATAAATTCTTCTTTCTTTAATTTCTTTGTTAGTATCTCTAATCAATTCTATATATACATATTCTAACTTTTCTAAGTGGGAAATCCATTGTGATACAGTGTGAATCGTTACACCATATAAATTTGCAAAGTATTTATTACTAGCAAAACAATATCCCATTCTATTGGTTAAAGAAGTAATCTCACTATATATCAACTTTTCTGCTGGTTTTAATCTGTTATCATACCTAACCGTAGCCGGTATGACTGAATAATAACTAATTTGATTTTCTTCATTCACTTTTTACCTCCTTATCTTTCAATATGTTCATCTGCTTTTTTACCACAAATAATTAGTGCATATAAAAAGAGGCTAACATTAGCCCCTATAAAAAATCCAAAAATAAATTGTAACATTTTTGTTCAACTCCTTAAAAAATAGCACCAATATTTTGGTACTATTAAATGATTTTATGTTCTGAAATTCACAATAAAACTTCATTCTAAAATGGGGGAAATTCCCCGAATTTATAAAATTTATTCCCCATTTTCATAGTTTTTTAATAATTTTTAATAAACTTTGGTAAACCTTAATAAACTTTAATAAACTTTTTATATTTTTATAAAGTGCTTGATATGAACACTTTTAAGTAGTACAATGTAGTAAAATGAAATGGTTTGGTAATCGTCAACTTATGTTAAGTCTGTTCAACTCTTAATCAGAAGGTCCGGGGTTCGACCCCCCGATGGCGCACCAATAAAGAAAGTACTTCAATTTGAAGTACTTTCTTTATTATCATATATTAATTAAGTTATTCAATTCAACTTATTTCTGTTCTTACTACTATATCATTATCAAAATATAAAATATAATATTTTGCACCAACAAGAGAATATTCAATTTCATACATAATAGTTGAGTTTTTTTCATTCTGAATAAAATTAGTACCTAACAATT